>JADJGZ010000043.1 GCA_016707785.1 Bacteroidales bacterium
CTGATCCCGTAAATCAAGATATACTTAACGTAAAAATAACTTTACAATTGACACAGTAAAAGAGCTGTGGTCACAAACGCTAATACAGCAGGTAAACCTGATTGGTCGCACATTCTCCCACATTTATGACAATAATATATATTCCAGGGTTTCGATCCAGGAAGTACATGGAATCGAAAGCGTTTACGAAGGTGATAAAACATTCTGACCCAACGTTCAAGAATACAGAAGATGAGAAATTGTCCGGGTTTCATGGAAAGAAATACTGTATTTGTTGGGTTAAAATGACTCTTAGTTTTAAAAATATCCAAGTTCTATTTTGTTTTGGCACGAAGTCGGTTTGACTATTAATGAAGAAAGGCAAAATTACTGAGCAGCCGGGATTATTACGATTTATGGGGCGGCAGTTTTGACAATATTCGGGACAGTGGCGAAGTTTACAGAAGATTTATGATGAAAGTTTGGATGAGGAACGCTTATGAATAAAAAAATTGCAATATTAAAACAATATCAATGAATTTAACAATGTTTGCCATGATCAGGAATAATCGTTCAGACCCAAAAATTTGCATTAAAAGTTTTAAAAATAAAGCTATTGGTATGAGCAGGACCACCTCAGGAGGAATTGGCTACTATACTGTCAGAAAATACGCATCATAAAGAGCAAATATTTTATGTATTAATCAGAAATATTCAGAAATCAAGAAGCCTAGCCAGGAGGATCGAGAATGGTTTGAGAGGTTCATTGCGACTACAAAATTGCAGATTTAAGCAGTTTGAGTGATATTAAGCGGGTTGCTCAGGAACTTACTGAAATGAAGACTTCTAATGATGCTTATCCACAATGGTGTTTACCTTACAAAAGAAATAACTGCCGACGGACTAGAAGGAGTGTTTGTGGTTCACTACTATCAACCTTTATAGCGTTAATTTTCTATTGCAGGATAAGTTGGAAGTCACAGGAAAAGCCAGAATTATAATGGTTGGCTCCGAGGACATCGTTTTGCAGCCTGGGAATAAGGATTGATATTAGTCTGAATTACAGGAAAATCACAGGTATTCAGGTTTAAGCTAGCAAGCTCAGCAAAAGCCGCGCAACTATTATCGATGATCATTTTTGATGGGCAATACAAAATTCTGGAGTAACCATAAATACGATGCATCCTGGTGCAGTGAAAACAGATACAGGAAAAGAAAATGACCTGTATATCGTTGGTTTTAAAAAAATTTTTATTAAAACATTAAAATCTCCAGGAAATTTCAGCTGAGGCATTGTACTATCTTGGAGGTTTCTGAGAAAGATTGAAAAGGTTAGTTGTAAATTTTTAATTTAACTTACAGAGGAAGAGCCTGCTCCTCCTGCTTTGGACAAGGAAGTTGCCATTGAGACTATGGAACAAAAGCATGCAATTAGCAGGATTGCAGAAGTAAAAAGCGAGATCATTGCAGTGTCGGATTGCCAGAATTTGAAAAATGAAATAGCAACGACATATAATGAAAAGAGTTAATTGAAGTATATGGAAGAAAAGAGTTTGCCTGATCATACATACAATACGGCCTTCAGTTTGAGTGGTGGCATTGCAAACCTTTATCAGCAGTGGCCTTGCGCGTTCAGGACAAAAAGTATTGCTGATTGAAAAAATAGGTAGATTTGGAGGCCTGGTAAAGTTCGTTTTTCAATGATGGTTTGTTTGAAGCTGGAGTAAAGAACTTTAGAAGATGCAGGCATTATTTTTCGCTTCTTGCTAAAGGATTTAGGCATTCAGCTTGAAGTTGTTAAAAGTCCTGTTTCTGAAGGTGTAGAAAATGAGGTTATTAATATAGAAACCTTAAATGATTTACATAAATACGGGAATACATGTAAGGTATTTCCACAAGAAGAAAGTAAGTGAGATTGATAGGGTAATTAAAATCTAGAAAAATAATAAGAAACACATGAATGTACTCTATAGCTGCGAAAGTCATAGTTAAAGACCTGATAGCAATAAAAATTTTTTGTTTAAAACACTTTTACCCTGGCTGCCGAAATTCATGTTTCTTAACCGTAGGGAAGAAGATTAACCGAATAAGACATGCGGTGGGAGGATTATTTAAGAAACTATTATAAAAAGCCCTGCCCTCAGGGATGTAGTTTCCACAGCATTTCTTTAAAAATACACCTGCCTTTTTTTGCATTGAGTTATTTTTCCTTATACCTGGATTATTTCTATCCAAAAGGAGAGTTGGCTTTCGGGCATTGAAAGGCAAATATCAGAATGTGGAGGAGAACTTAAAAGGCAAATTTCACAAATCGTTGATAAGGGCTGATAAATGTATTGTTATTGATCAAAACAAACATCAGTTACAGATATAATCATCTTATATAGGCTACTGATTTGAAACACTATATAACATGAAGCCAAAAACAAGGCTTGTCTCCAGATATCAAAGCCAGATTTAGTGAAATGGGAAGCAGAATGCTGGCAAACCAAGTGGAAATTCTGTTTTTCCTTATTTCTTGAAGTAGATGTGCCATGAAAATTTCAGTGCGAGTGCTCATGGGCATTTCTTTCACCATCAAAAACAGGATTAGGCAAAACACACGGAAAGAACTATATGACTTGCTTAGGAGTACAAGAAGCATTAAAAAGAACAAATAATTACCTGGCTTGACAAATTTATCCAAATTGAATACCTGTAAATTTCCATTCCCCGGACTTAAAAGATCCGGCAATGGTTCCACCTGAAGTAAAGCAGGCATTATTATAAGCTTACTTGCGGAATATGACTTATTCAGAGAGATTCAAAAAGCAGGCTGGATTGATCCAGTTTACCGTTGAAATGGAAAATCATATTTATTGATGTAATGCACTGATTCTATTTACCCTATGCTAAAAGATAAAATCATAGCCGCTTTTCTTTTACACCGCAGAGCATTAGAAAACAGGTAGGCAGTTCTGGAAGGAGCTATTGTTGGCTGGTCATTTCAAAAAATATGCCAGTTGTAAATAAAATTCAAATCTCAAGATCGTTCAGTTCTAACACCTATACCTTCAATTTACCAGAGCAGGACAATGGGCTTATGGTCCTGCAGGTGTACCTATGTCAATACTTACCAGCAAATTGGCGGCAAATAAGTTATAAAAAAATTAAAAAATAATTTAGGAGATTATACTCATTCATGGCAGTTTTGCAATCCGACTTATTGACAGGAACTGATTAGAATGAGAATAAATAACTGATCCTATGAGGTATAATGACTTTCAATTGTCTTAAATACTGAAGTTGTTTGATGTGAAAAGTTTTATCCTCTAAGTATTGTTTTTCTTATTGGAAGGTTAATACTCCAATGGGTATTGCAGAGATTCCGGAACTAAACACTCTGAAATCAATATTTTTACAGATGAACAAACCGGGTTTCATCTACGGCGAGCAGGTACGCTGCCAAAACCATAGATGGCACTTCCCGGTGGGTAGTGGCAGGATGCGGTACAGTCAGTTCACTGAATGCTGTTTTTTTATTATTCTAACACAGGGTAGCTGCGGGAATGATGGAGTAATCACTGAAGACCATAACTGCAGGTGACAGCTGGGAATTGCTTAATACAGGGACCTGAGTCGACCGAATGCCCTCCATTTCGCTGATGCCTTCACAGGCTACGTTTCACGATCAGATTTTAAGAAGAGGGAAAACAGTGGATGGAAGGTTAAGCTGGACCTATACACCAGTGCCCAGCGGGCGATAAGTATCATTGACACAAATACAGTGTACCTGGTAGGATCCCCCCTTGACATGAGCATTTTCAATCGAGGATAGTGGATTAAGCTGGGATATAAATATATGGAACCCCTTTAACGGCACCTCTGAATGATGTTTGTTTTACAGGCAAATCGACGGGATTGTTGGGGAGGAAAGCTAGGCACAAAAATGTATTCCTACTCTGTGATTAATTATACCCACGATAGCGGCGCCAGCTGGCATGGTTTGGAACAGATTAATTCCGGCTGGCTAGATGCTGCTTATTTACTGATTCCACAAATGCTTTTGCAGTTGGACCGGATGGAATTATTTTTACACACTTCAAATGCCGGTATGCAATGGAATAAACAGGTATCAACTTCAACCTATGATTTGTTATCGTACACTTTCCCACACCTTGGAAACTAGGTTATGCGGTGGGTGAAGCAGGAACCATAATGAAAACTGATGAATGGAAGTGTAGGAATAGACAGTCCCCCAAGGATACAAAACCGACTGAAGTCATTCCCAAATCCAACAAGGGTGAAATAATAGTTAAATTACCCTTCCCACATTTCAGTTGGAATCCTGAGTATTATAGATATACAAGGGCAGGGAAGTGATGAGAGAGAATATTCATGCTGAAGAACAATTAATGGACCTGAGCCGCCTTAAGAGTGGATTCTACCTGATAAAAGCCGAAAACCGAAGATAGGATTTATGTTGCACCTGTATTGAAAGAGTAAGTGAATAATAGTATTCGTTCTTACCTTTCTTTTTCATTTTCCTCATCCTGATGATTTGAAATAGATGACGGGAAAAGACCGATCTGTGATGATCCATATTCTGAGAACACTCAATAAACAGTTTTCCGAAACTAAAAACACATTTGATACTTTTCGGGAGATTCAATTCTTAAACAAGAATTGCCATATATTATTGAATCTTCATCTCAATTTCATCTATTATTTTTTAATTTCAATTTCAATGGAATGATGCGAAAAATCAATCTACTTCCATAAGTTTGTAGGAAAAACATTAAGAAAGGATTCTCTGCCCGGAAACTAACCAAATACCAATAGAACTACATCCCAATTATACATTCTTCTACATTAATATTCAACTCGTTTCTTCATCTTTAAAACAATTCATTTATGAGATCTAATAGCATTATCCTGGTTATATTCCTTACGATTGCGAGCTACCTGGCCCAATCACAGAACATCTCAAAATATCTGAACGACGGAGGAGCCTCCAACAGTAAACTGAACCTGAAAATTGGATTTGATCCGATCAATGGAGCTTTACCACTGATTTTTGAGTATGGATTCAGCAAGAAATTTTCACTGGAATTAAGTGCAGCCCCTGTTTCAGTCAAACGTCAGAACTGGTTATATACCGAAGATCCCATGCCCATAGGCGAATCAGGATACGGACTGGCATTCAGCGGAACCATTAAAGTATTTAAGCACACCTTCCCTGAACGGATGTATTTCGGATTGCAGTCAGGGGTCAGCTTTTTTGAAGAAAAAACCATTTACGACTTTGCCTGTGTTAAAATAGGTTACCAACGTGCCATTGTGCGAAAATGGATGCTGGGATTTGAGGCCGGCTTTGGTTTCAGATACTATAAAGACAACTTCATCATTGCGGAAACCGTTTATCCCGATAATGGAACCCGATTTATGGTCCCTGTTGTCATTCATACAGGTTTCATGCTTTAAGAAAATATAAATATATTATCAGATGAAAAAAATCTCCACCTTTTTGATGGCTCTTTGCATTGCTGGCTTTGTTAATGCCCAGCAAATCGGTTTTAACTGACTTCAGGCAAACTCCTGCGTGATAAAATCACTGAACGTACAGTGGATATCTCCAGCCTGGGAAATCTTAATGGCTATTCCTATTTCCTTTACCATCCATTTATAGCTGTGTTTAACCAGGTAAGCGTGGGCTCAACTGAGAATTTTTACATTGGCAAATTCGACAAGAATCTCAACCTGGTTAAACGCGCCGAAATTGAGCTGAAACAGGATAAGAAAGAGCTAACCTGCGAGGGTGTTCTGCGACTCAAGGATGAGTGTATTGTGTTTTCTTCATTTCAGAATACAAAAGACAAAAAGCATTACCTGTTCGCACAAAATTTCAATTTCAACACCCTCCAGCTTGTCCCTAATATCAAGCTTATCGGGGAACTCGACTATGGCAGTCTGCATAAATATAATAATACAATCTTTCATTACGAGATATCTGCCGACAGTTCAAAAGTGCTGGTATTTTATACCCTGCTGAGCAAAAAGAATGAGACTTTAAATACTGGCATGTATGTCTTCAACCAGGAAATGAACTGTTATGGAAGAACCTGAATGTTACTGCCAAATTTGCGGGAGGAGTATTTGAATACGACAGGTTCAGGGTTGATAATGAGGAGGCAATGTTTACCTTTTAGGGAAGCACTATGCTGATAAGGAAAATTATTATGATGCTGCTCATTTCAAGGATCGGGGGTTCTTTTCGAATGATGTCTATTACACAGATAAACCCAATTACAGCTATGAGTTATATAAGTATACGGCTAACGACCAAAATGCGGATATTCACCCATTATCCATACCCGGAAAATTTATCCGTAGCCTGAGTTTTACCCCCGCGGGAAATAACTCTATATTTTGCTTTGGGATGTATGCAAAGAGTGAAAAAATAAGTGTGGAAGGTGGATTTACTTTCGCTTATGACCTTACGACCAAACAGATGACTGGACTGAGTACCAAAGAAATGAGCAAGGAACTTATCAGCCAGGACCTTGACCCGACTGAGTTAAAACGTTTCAGGAGAAGCATTGATAACAAACAGGAATGGGATCCATTTGCATACATACTGGATAAGGTAAAAACCAAAGGCAACGGCGACAGGTATTTTATTGCTGAACAATACATTGGAGGGACAAAAACAGAGAGAAGCGGAAATATGACAATCTACAGTGCCATACATATGCATAATGACCTGTATGTGGTTAATTTGAACAGCGAAAACCAGATTACCCGGATCGACAAGTTGCATAAGCGACAATACTGGCTGAATACTGATACCTATAATTCATATTCCAGTATTGAGAAAAATGGCAACCTTTATTTCATTTACAACTCTTTTGAAGCATCTGATGGTATGTTTAAAAATATTGACGTGGGTAATTCATACATTGCCCGCCTGGATGCGAACGGCAAAGAACAAAAAAGTATTTTCAGAAAGAAGGAGGATAAGGATTCGCCAATGCCAATTCCCCGGACAGGAATTCTGCAACCCGACCATTCCATTATATTCAGCCTCATGACCTTTAACTACAAGGATTACCAGGTACAAAAGATCAGCATTACGGAATAGGGATAATCGCCCCCCAGTCCTGCATCCCTTGACCTATTTCAAGTTTGGAAGAAATACTATCTCAATAACCGGGAAAAATCAACCAATTAATTCAAATGAGGAAAATTGCCTTCTTACTACTGTTTAATATATTTTTAAGTGGGGTTTATTCACAAAGCATACAATGTGACAACCTTCAAATTAGGGATGCAGCAACCATTCATAAATACTGTGGAGATCAATGTAAGGCGGGGAATTCTGGCTGCCGGGAGGTGATTATGGAGGGAATGGACAAGAGACATTGCAATAAATTCATGGAATGCTGTTAGTCTCCTTTACCCCAGTGTGGCTAGAAAGATCACTCTGGAGTGTAACCCTGAATAAGGATACCATTGCTCATCAATACTGGGATAAGATCCTCTGGACTGTATCAGCATTAAATCATTATTATATCACCGGTGATCCAGACTTTCTCAAACAAGCCTACCGATGCTCAGAAAACACCCTTCATCAACTTGAATTGCAGGCTTTTGATAAGGAATCCGGGTTGTTTACCGGCCCGGCGGTATTTGCCGATGGAATCGCCGGGTATCCGGAACCGGTATTTGATAAAAACAATTTCTCTTCCTATGTACTTGATCATCATGCTGCTGATATCAAATGTTTAAGCACCAACTGCCTTTATTACGGAGCTTATCATGCCCTTACAGAGATGGCGGTCATTCTGAATGAAGATGCTCAACTCATCCAAGAGTTTACAATTAAGGGTGATAAGCTGAAGTCGGCCATTTTAAAGTCTTTTTATAATGAGCGGAACATAAGTTAAATTACATGATGGATCATTCCGAAAGGTTCATCAATACCAAGGAAGCTATGGGATATTCATTTGCCATTATTTTCGGGGTATTGAATCCCTCACAGGCTTATGAACTTATCAGGCATGCAAATATTTCCGCCTTTGGGATTCCCTGCCTGTACCGGATTTTCCCGTTATTCAGCCACACAACCGGCAGGCACAACAATATTATCTGGCCTATGGCGAATGGATTTTTGCCAAAGCATGCATCATTGCTGATAATATCACTGCTTTTTAATAAAGAACTGAGCAGCCTGACAAGTCTTGCCCTTGATGAAGACAAAGGCAATTATGAATTCTGGGAAATATACAACCCATATACCAGGAAACCTGATGGAGGTTATCAGGCAATGGGATCGGATAAGCCCAACCATCACTGGAATTCCTGCCGCTTGCAGACCTGGTCGGCAACAGCCTACCTGAATATGATCATTCATGGATTGGCAGGTATGAGATTCAATAATAATAGCCTAAGATTCGCCCCTTGTTTACCTGAAAAAGTTCATTACCTGAAGCTGACCGATTTAACCTACAGGCATTCGAAGCTAAGTGTGGAAATTACAGGGAACGGACAAAAGATAAAAGCATTCCTGGTTAACGGAATACCTCAGGAACATCCTGTAATCCCTGCCGGAGTTCAATCGGGGATCGAGGTATTTATTGAGATGGAATAAGAAGATAAGGGTCCAAAGTTTAGGGGATAATAAAGAAATGGCAGTATTAGCAGGTACAGTATCCAGGCTGGCCCTATAAATCATACTTTTCATTTACTCATTTCTGGTTGAAAACAGAAATCATAAAATAATATGAAAGTTTCATCCTATCTTTTACCCTGTTAACCCTGATCATCTTTAGCTGCAAAGCTGGCAGGTTCCAGAATCGTATACCGGGCAATGGGTACGGGCTAAAAGCAAGGTAACCGTAAGAACGGAACCGAAAAATGAAATACGGATTCCATTCAAATATCTATCCGGATAAACGGCGATAAGACCGTAACAGGCACTATCGGAGCAGCCAATATCAAAATGGCCGTTTAAATAAAAACAGGGATTGCCGCCTTCCATCACAGGCATTCTTATATCATCAGTTTTGACCCTTAGGAAAGTTATTCCCGGGTGATCCGATGAATGAAAAAATGATGGAGATATGGCTCAGGCCCATTCAGAATGGCGGGTATCTGGAGGCAGAACTCCGTCAGAAGGACCATGCAGATGCATTCCCAATGGCAGGTTTGACATTTCAGAGAAGGATGCTACTTATATTGAGTGGCAAACTATTTCAGATCAACCATTTCTGAACTAGTAAGTGCGGAATAAACTCTCCGGTCAGTCAAACTTTGACCCACAGGATCATTACCTTTAAACTCAGGGGTTGACAGCAAAGCTGATCAGAATGAGTTATGCAACATGTAGCAACTTCAGCATTTTGCAAACAAATTCCATTTCAGTATAAAAACTAATCCTGAATCTTTATCAAACATTAGTTTATCTAAGAAACAATCATAACTTAGATTCTCTATTTCTTCATACAATGGATACCGGCACAAATGCATTGAGAATACTTTTCATTCCTGTTAATTCTATGGAATGGGGCTTATGTTCTCAACAGTTATCAGTTTTTCATCATACCAATTAAGAACCTACTTGTGAAAAGCACTATTTATATCTCGTATGCCTGGGGCATTTCCGATGAGTCTGAAGAGACAATTGCGGTAATGGGGTTATGTAAAGCCCTTTCAGACTATGGATTTAACCTGGTCCTGGATAAAACACATCTTGATTATCACCAATCGCTCCCCGATTTTTTTAAGGTTATAGGTTATGGAGGCATTGTTATTCCAATCGTTGGGAAGAGATACCTCCAGCGTTTAAATTGCCTCATTGAAGCAGCCCATATGATCAACAGGGGGGATATACAAGAAAGAATTTTTCCACTGGTCTTGTCTGATAATCATGAAATATATGATACCCTGAGGAGGCCTGCGATCATCAATGAGCTGGAACAATACTGGTCCGATAAGGAAAAGGAGCTCTCTGAAGCAATAGATTTCAGCCACTCGCTGGGGCATGGCAGGCTACCTTTCAGGCATGATGTAAACCTTTTACACCAGGTAATCAGTACAATTTCTGAATTTGTATCACACATCGGGACTTCTAAACAATTCAGCCTGGAGCATGAATTAAAAAATAATTTCACCCCCTTCATCGAATTCATCCTGGCAAGAACAAGGAAAAAAGTTGCCAAACCTTATTATCAGAAATTTGAAGGCGAGTATTTCGGCCGTGAAGAGGATATAAAATTTGTGGATGATTTTATCATGGATGATAGTCATCATTTCCTTTTACTGTATGGCGTTGGGGGAATGGGTAAATCACATTTACTCTCCATTTGCCTTGAAAAAAATGCGATCGGGAGAACGTTTTATTGGGTAAAAGCTGACAGGAACTTTGAGTTAAAAGATCTGTTTAAAGCCTGCAACCTGCGATTCCCGGTTGAATTAGTCAGCAATAAAGAGATTTGCAATCGATTCCTTGAAGAGTTTACCTCAGAAGAAATATTCCTGATCATTGATGACTTTTATGAAATTATTGATGTTGATGTAAGAGAATTACTCCCCGATTTAGCATGCCTTCCGGCGGGAAAGTTGCTATTGATTTCCCGCGCGGTTCCAAAGGAAATTGAAAAACAAAAAGTTTATCACCTGCAACTGCCGGCATTAAAAAGGGAACCTTTCAAGCAAGCCATGTATGCTTACATTTCCACTGAGAATAAAAGAACTTTTTCGGATGCGGAACTGGATAAAATATTTGATAAGGCCCAGGGATACCCCCTTGGAGGCCATCTGATTATCCGCCTCGCAGATTTTGGTGATAAATTGGATGATATTTTGAATGACCTCCCCAAATTTGAAGCAGAGCTGGATGAAGAGGGTAAAAGGTTTAGTGAAAGGCTATTGGATAATATTTTTAATAAAGCCGGGATTGGAGAAATCAACCTGCTCTGTGAATTCAGCGCACTCTTCGGGTTTTCAGCCTTCGATGTAATTCGCAAGTTGCCATCCTTCAAAATTGAAATTTTCAATTCCCTGGTTAATCGCAGGAAGTTCATTAACAATGACGGGGAAGGCAAATACAGTTCTCATGCAATGATCAAGGACTACGCCTATGAGAAACTTAATAATAAAGAAGAAGTCCATCGAAAAATCGGCAACTATTTTGAAGAAAAATTAAAGGAAAGCAAAAAACTGGATTGGGATCTGGCAGATTCTATCATTCTTCATTATAAGAAAGTCGGGAAAAGGGACCTGGAATTTTTTGGGCAACGAATGTTTTTAAAATTTCGTGACAGAGATGTAAAATCTATTATTGAACAATCTTTGCAGAACACCATCCGTAACTATAGCAGCCTGCTGGAAATCTATCCTAACTATTTACCCTATTACAATGAGTTAGGAATGACTTATAGATATAACCACCAGGATCAGAAGGCCATCCTTACTTTTCAGAAAGGACTGGAAAAAAGTCCGGGGGATGTTGTTTTATTGAATGAACTGGGGATCACCTATCGTGAATCGGGGAAATATCAGCTTGCCATTGATACTTTTCTACAGGCAATCCAATATTAATAATGATTCATTACCCTCATATAATGAGTTGGGGAGAACATATCGTCAAATGGGGCAGAACCAACTGGCTATAAACACATTTAAGAAAGCAATCCGGATTAAACCGGATCAAACCCATTTCTATAATGAGCTAGGCATCACCTACCGGGAAATAGGACAAAACCAGAATGCGATCAATATAATCCTGAAGGCTCTTGCGATTGACCCAAAGCAATTGCCACTTTATAATGAATTGGGAATTACTTATAGAGAAGCCGGCTTAAAGCAGGAAGCTATAGATATTTTTCTAAAGGGGCTAAAAGTCGAAAAAGATAATGTCAGAATCATTAATGAACTTGCGATCACCTATCGGGAGAACGAGCTATACAAGGAAGCAATTGACAGATGCAAACAATCCTTATCTGCCGACCCACAAAACAAATGGGCAGCCCTGAACCTTTTGCAGATCTATCTTTTCTTTGAACCTGATAAGGCTAAAGCAAATAAATATTATGAGAAATCCCTGCAGCCTCCTCAGCTTACAGGATTCAAAAATCAAAAAAAATCTTTTCATTCAATTATTGAGAATCTGGATGAAATTCTGCGACTCGAATCAGATGAGATCAGGCTTTATGAAAAATATACTTATCTGGCGATCCAACATAAAGCATATCACTCCATTTTACCTTTCCTGTTTAAATTAAATGAGAAATTCCCAAAGTCACTAAAAATCATCAGTCGCCTTGGAAAAACCCTCTCAAACCAGGTTATCGCAAGAGCTGAAGAGGGATGCGTTTTTCTAAAGGAAGCCATTTCACTATTTCAACAAGAACAAAATGAAAAAGAAATGCAGGACCACCTGGTATTCTATTTCAATAATCTTCTGTTCAATGAAAAGCTGGAATTACTCGAAGAAGAACTCAAATTCTATAAAAATGAAATAAAATTTAATTATGCATATTATCTTTTTCTTGCAAATTATTCCATAAAACAAGAAAAACCGGAAGAAGAAATTATAAACCTGTTTGAAGAAGCCTTAGAAGCCGCTGAATTAAAGGCGGAAAAGCTGAAAGTTATTCATGCATTACTGAAATATTTGTCGACAATTGAACAAAAAAATTATATAGATCTGGTAGAGAAGCTCATTACAATTACTGCTGAAATTGTTAAAAACTAGAATCATTCGATGATGCAGAATGAAATCCTTAAACAACAAAATGATCCCGAGATGATCAAGTTGCTACGGGCCTCAACCGTAGCTTATTCAAAAGCCAAATCAGGAGAAATGAAGATAACCTACTTCCTGGTTTTATTGGCATTTGCCTATCCGGTGTCCTACGTCCTGATCGGGGATGAACACGTTAAATTAGTCTTATTTGGTTGTTCCTTTTTGCTAACGGTACTTGTTCAATTACTGACGAATACTTTTAAAGGAAATACTTCAAAAGGGGCAATTCTTAAAGAAGAATTTGATACGCGTTTATTCATGCTTCCCTGGAAATCCACCCTCAGGAAATCGGATCATACAGAAGTGTCTAAATTATCTTTACAATACAAAGGAGAAGATATCAAGGACTGGTACTCCCCTAATCTTTCCCATCTGATTCCTCATCCAATAGCTGTAGCTGTATTGCAGCATTCAAATACGAGCTGGGATATTGAACTTAGAAAGGCCTTCAGGTTCTGGCTGGCAGCATTCCTCACCATATACACAATTGCCCTGTGGGTGTTATTGATCGCCATGAATGTAGATGGCTTAACCATTTTCTCAATCTATTTCTCCATTTTATCCTTTTACATTCACTTCTTTACAATGATAAGAGGTCATTCAAATGCCATTGAAAAAAGAAAGAGGCTGTCAGAACACCTGGATGTAGTCATTCAATCTGAAAAAAATATTGAAATTACCGAGCTCAGAGATATCCAGGATGATATTTATTCCACCCGCGAGGAATCTGTAAAAGTTCCGGATTTTTTCTTCCGATTGTATCAGAAACGACTGGATGCAATTGAGGAAGATTACATAGAATCTGTTAACCTTGTGTACAGCAAAAAAACATAGTATAACTTTCAACTTTTAGTATAATGAAAAGAATCATCTTGTCCCTGGCAGGACTGTTTTCAATGATTATTACCGCGGGCCAGAATTTTGATAATATGATGTCAAAAAAGCAGGTCGATTGCTCTGATATTGCTTATAACAGTGGTTTGTATTTCGTTCAGTTCGTCTCTGAGAATAAGCTTGATTCTGCCAATCAAATTTTACAATACTGGGAGTCAAAATGTGGAATGAGAGAGCCTGTTCACAGGGCTAAATTGTTGCTTTCAATCAAACAGGGACGTCTCGAAGAATCCCTGATCACCCAAGGCATTTTTAATTATCTGTTCAATTATCAGTCCCGGATTGCAATGATTCAATATTCAAATTATTATTCCTATGATAATTACAAATCATATTATGGTTATATCCCTCCCGGACAAGAGTTTGATCAGTTTACCAGGACTTTAGCCGGGGAATTAAAAAAGACATGCAAATCAGGTTCCCTCGAATACCTGCTGACTGAATTCTATAGTGACAACAGCGATACTATTTTTTCAAAATTACAATCTGATGAATATCGAAGATCCACTTTGGCCATGGAATACCGAAAGACGGTTTATGAATATGTTATTTTACCGGAACTGCATATGTCGTGGATTACAGGCATTTGGATTCCTACCGGTGGAATGAAAAATTTAGGCATACATCCGGATCTGGGATTCCAAATGGGTTCAAAACACAGGAGAATGAATTATGATGTTACCTTAACTTTCAAGTTCCTGAATTCGCCTAATGATTATTATGCGAGAAGGTCATCAGCTGATTCCCTTGAGAAGACCAGCCACTTTTTTGGCGGGCATATTGGTTTCGACCTGGGATATGACCTTTATACCAGGAAACAACATGAAATTCAGGTTACAGGCGGGGTCGCTTTTGAAGGATTTGATGCTCTTACCGAGGATACAGACAGGAGTTTGAAATCAGCTTCTGCAGGAACTTATAATATTAATGCAGGAGTAGGATACAGGTATTACCTGAAAGATAACCTGTATTTAGGAATCAGGGCCAAATACAATTTTGTGGATTATACGTTAAATCATGTCGTTGATTTCACCGGAAATCCCATTACCATTCAATTTATTGTCGGGGGCTTGAACAATATCCATAAGAAAATGAACCTAAATGCATTACATTATAAATTGAGGAAATAGTCTATCAGAAAAGGGCAACCATAAAAATCATCATTCTATTTCCTCACAAAAACAATTGATATAAAAAAGGTGTTTAATAATAAAAAAACATATTGAAACGCATTAGTAAAACCATTATAAAACTTGCATTTGCCAGTCTTTTAGTCTTTGCAGGCATCATTCAGGGATTAGCACAGGAAAACCCACCTGTTGACTTAGTCCTGTACAACACCATTGCCCGGCAGGACAGCCTGCTTTTTGCAGCTTTCAATGCCAAAAATCTTGAAGGGATGAAAACCTTTTTTGATGAGAGTCTTGAAGTGTACCAGGATAATACGGGTGTTCGAAATTTTACCGAAACCATCGAAGCGTTTGCAGGACTTTTTGAAAAAGATTATGTGCTTACCCGTGAACTACTGGCAGGAAGCCTGGAAGTATTTCCAATCAAAGACTTCGGCGCTATTGAAACCGGAAGCCATACGTTTTGCCATATTGAAAACGGAAAGCCTGATTGCGGCACCTTCCGGTTTTTGCATATCTGGAAGTTCACAGATGGTAATTGGAAGATCAGCCGATTAATTACCTATGGTCATTAGAAACCTGTAATTATCTTTGCTTTGATCATATAAATCAACCTTCAAATAATCAGTAATATTATCATTAAAAATGGAAGTTAACATTTGGTTCTGGGTATTTTTCAACCTTTTTGTCCTCATTATGCTAGCCCTCGACCTGGGGGTATTTCATAAGAAACTGCATGTGGTAAGTGTTAAAGAGGCCATGACATGGTCGGGGATATGGATCTTCCTTGCCTTATGTTTCAATGGATTTATCTACTACCTTTTCGGAGAAACCAAAGCCCTTGAATTCTTCACAGG
Organism: Bacteroidales bacterium; assembly: GCA_016707785.1. NCBI lineage: Bacteria > Pseudomonadati > Bacteroidota > Bacteroidia > Bacteroidales > Bacteroidales bacterium. The sequence goes on from JADJGZ010000043.1 coordinate 15,648, forward strand.
ATATGTGATTGAAAAGGCTTTGAGTGTCGACAATATCTTTGTCTTCGTCCTGGTATTCTCCTTTTTTGGTATCCCTTCCATTTATCAGCACAAAGTCCTCTTCTGGGGCATCATCGGAGCCCTGATCATGCGTGTAATCTTTATTTTTGCCGGAGTGGCCCTGCTTGAGAAATTCCACTGGACCATCTATATTTTCGGAGCGTTCCTGGTATTTACCGGCATCAGGATGCTGCTTGATAAGGATAAAAAAATGGAGCCCGATAAAAATCCCGTGATCAAACTTTTCAGGAAACTCGTTCCTACCACCCCTGAAATGCACGATGATAAATTCTTCATAAGGATAGACCGTAAACGGTATGCCACTCCCCTATTTGTTGTGCTTGTGATGATTGAAGTCACAGACCTGATTTTTGCTGTGGATAGCATCCCTGCTATCCTGGCAGTGACACAGGATCATTTTATAGTTTATACCAGTAATGTTTTTGCTATCCTGGGACTGCGGTCACTCTATTTCGCGCTGGCCAATATTATCGACAGGTTTAAATACCTGGCTGTAGGACTGGCCATTATCCTGATTTTTGTGGGACTCAAAATGGCCTTGATAGATTTCTTTAAAATCCCGATTCACTATTCGTTACTGGTGATTTTTCTGATCCTTGCCGGCAGTGTGATCTTCTCATTGATAAAAACCAAGAAACATGACCAAGCTTCGTTTTGAAAAAGGGGGGCTCAGAGGCAAGACCAAAAATATATTATTCAAATTAATTAGAAAGACACCATGAAATACAAGAAACTGGGAAATACAGGAGTTTTGCTTTCGGAGCTTTGCCTCGGAGCCATGACCTTTGGCGGCAGGGGATACTGGAAAGCGATTGGCGAACTGCCACAGGAAAGTGTGAATGAACTGGTTAAAACAGCCGTGGATGAAGGAATTAACTTTATCGATACCGCCAACGCTTACTCCGAAGGCCTTTCGGAACTCATGCTTGGAAAAGCCCTGAAAGACCTTGGAATATCCCGGCAGGAAGTCTTTATAGCTACCAAGGTTAGGCTTCGGATGGGGAAAGGGGCCAACCAGGTTGGACTTTCCCGCCTGCATATTACCGATTCGGTGAATGATAGCCTTGAACGACTTGCACTCTCACATATTGATTTGCTTTATATCCATGGTGTGGACTCCATTACTTCCCTGGAAGAAACGATGCGGGGACTGGAAGATGTGGTCCGATCCGGGAAAGTCCGATACCTCGGAATCAGTAACCACCCTGCCTGGATGATAGCCAAAGCCAATGGCATAGCCGACAAGATGGGCTGGACAAAGTTTGTGGCCAGTCAGAACTATTATAGTATTGCCGGAAGAGATGTGGAAAGGGAAATTTTACCCATGGCGCTGAGTGAAGGAATATCCATTATGCCCTGGAGTCCGCTTGCAGGTGGATTTTTATCCGGGAAATACACCCGAAATACTGAAAAGGCAGGCGACAGCCGCAGGGATAACTTCGACTTCCCTCCAATTCATAAGGAGAAAGCTTATGACATCATCGATGTGATGATAGAAATCGGGAAAGCCCATGGGGTATCAGCCGCCCGGGTGGCACTGGCATATTTGCTTAATAAGCCTGCCGTAACCAGCATTATCATCGGGGCAAAACGAAAGGAACAGCTGCTTGACAATATTGCAGCCACTCAATTGACCCTTACAGAAGAAGAAATGCTCAGGCTTGACCAGGTGAGTGCTCTTACACCAGAATATCCTGCATGGATGCTGGAACGACAGGGACAAAGCCGTTTTCCTTCCTGAAATTAAGGAATCACTCTTTTAATAGCCAAGGCATCAGGACTGATAATCCCTTTTTCGGTAATGATGCCTGTGATCCATTCAGCCGGTGTTACATCAAATGCCGGGTTAAAAGCTTTTGAACCGGGAGAGCTGACCCTGATCCTGCGGATTACCCCTGTTTCATCAGGCCCTTGCTGGAAGTGTACTTCATCTTCCTCCCTTTGTTCAATGATTATCTGGCTTCCATCAGCAATAGAAAGATCGAAAGTGGAAAGGGTGCAGCAATATAGAAGGGAATTCCAAACTGCCTGGCGATGATAGCTTTTTCGAAAGTGCCTATTTTATTGGCGGTATCCCCATTGGCAGCGATGCGGTCGGCACCAACAATCACCATATCGATCATACCTTTCGACATGAGGTAAGCCCCGGCATTATCGGGAACCAGGGTATGCGGAACCCCTTCGTTAAATAATTCCCAGGCAGTTAATCGGGCACCCTGGCTCCTTGGACGGGTTTCATCAGCATAAACATGAATATTTTTCCCCTCACGATGGGCAATATAAATAGGAGATAATGCAGAGCCATAGTCTACAAAGCCCAGCCACCCTGCATTACAATGTGTCAGGATACGGGATCCCTCTTTTATTAATGAATTGCCATATTCTCCGATTTTCATGGCATCAGAAACGTTTTCAGCTGCTAACCTCTGAGCTTCGGCATAGGCTGCTTCGGGAGAAATCAGCCCTGCTTCGTACACTTTTTCGGTGGCATAAAAGAGATTCCTGGCTGTAGGACGTGTGGCTTCGATTTCTCTTCTTGCCTGCATGCATTGTTCAATGTAGGCTTCCCTATTGATATTTTCAGGGTTTTGTGATGTACTAATTAAATCAGTATTAGCATTTAGATCTGTCTTGAAATCAATTAATCCGAAATCCAAAATCCAAAATTCCATAAAGGCCTGGGCCATCGCAAATCCTGCAGCAGCGCCAATAGCCCCTGCTCCTCTTGTGATCATGCTGCGAATGGCATGGCAGGTATCCCTGTAATCTTTCGCCTCATAAATCCTGAATTCAAAAGGCAATGCATTCTGATCGATCATGAAGACCGATTTGCCTTGCATGTAGATGGTGAGGTGGTGCTGGTTGTTTACTTTCATTTTAAGTGCTGAGTGCTGGGTGCTGGGTGCTGGGGGGGGGGGGGGGGGGGGGGCGGGGGGGGGGCTGCACTCAGCCTGGCCCCACTCCACTTTTCGGTACTAAATACAAATACTCGTTTGCGAAAGTAATCAACTATTTACTCTTATAATAATTGATTAAACCATAGAGCAATCTCCGGCATTTCTCTATTTTATCCTGAATGGTTTTTGTTTTAATCTCATCCATATACTTAAGGTCATAAGCAAGAAATACCTGAGTCTCTATCTCATATAATGACCCTTTTGCTATATATAAAAATTGGACTGTTTCTTTATCAGAATTCCGCCCAATTCCTTCCGCAATATTAGATGGGACAGAGATTGCAGCTCGTCTCATTTGATTTGTCAAAGCAAAGATTTCTTCTTTAGGAAAATCCTGCGACATAATATAAATATCCTTAACCAATTCTCTGGCAATCTTCCAGACCTCTAATTGAGTATCTGATTTGTTTTCCGTCATGATTGTATAATTGATATGAATAAAACTATTAATAGATAAATCAATCTAATATAATTCAAACTTTAATCTCAATCTTCAACTAGCAAGGCTCAATAAAATAGCTAGTCACAGCACCCTGCACACAGCACCCAGCACTAAGTTTTTACTGCCAAAAACGCCATCAACCCCATTCCCGTCTCAATGCTACGCTCATCGGCATCGAAGGTAGAAGTATGCAGGTTACGGATTTCTTTCCAGGATGGATTTTTAACCCCAAGGCGGTAGAAACAGGCCGGGATAATATGCGAATAATAAGCGAAATCCTCTGCTGTCATCCGCTGGTCAAGTTCTACCACATTTTCTTTGCCAAGATATTCGATGGCCAACTCCCTGGCTTTTTGGGTGGTTTCATCATCATTCACCAGGAAAGGATAACCCTTGTCAATAAATACTTCACAAACTGCTCCCATCCCGGAAGCCAGTCCCTGTGCAATTTCTGTAATCTTTTGATGTGCCTTCGCCCTCCATTCCTCGCTGAAAGTGCGGAAAGTGCCATCAATTTTCACACTATCCGGTATAATATTGGTCCGCCCTTCAGCAATAAACCTTCCGAAAGAGAGAACTGTCGGGATACCCGGAGGGCATGCCTGCTCACAATCTGCTGTAAGGCTACAACAATATGTGAAGCAATCAGAACAGGATCAATATTTAATTCTGGTGTGGCTGCATGTCCCCCTTTTCCTTTCACGGTGAGGTATACCTCGTCTGTCGAAGCCATATAGTTTCCTGCCTTAAACCCAACCTTGCCTGCCTCAAGGGTTGGTAAAACATGCTGACCGATAATATTCACCGGAACGGGATTCAATAGCACTCCATCTTCAATCATGGCTTTTGCTCCCCCGGGGAACTTCTCTTCCGAAGGCTGGAAAATCAGTCTTAGCGTACCTTCAAATTCAGTTTTCAGTTCCTGTAAAATGCGGGTAGCTCCCAGCAGGCAGGTCATATGTACATCATGCCCGCAGGCATGCATTACACCCGGATTCATTGATTTATATTCACAGTCGTTTTGTTCAACAATCGGCAGGGCATCCATATCGGCACGCAAGGCACGGGTTTCCCTTTCGGGGTTATTTCCCCTGATCTCCGCAATGATACCATGGCCTCCAACATTCTTACGGTAGGTTACACCCCATTCATCGAGCTTTTTGCAAATAAAAGCCGCTGTATTTTCTTCCTTTTCCGATAATTCGGGATGTGAATGCAGATACCTGCGAATACTGATCATTTCTTCAGCATAAACTGATGCAAGTTGCTTTAACCCTGTTCCTGACTTCCATATTCATGTGTTGGATGTTGAAATGCAAAAGTAAAGCGAATTCGTTAGAATTGATCTCCGACAGAAAATGAGCCACTGAATATGCTGTTGAGGGAGCATTATCTGTAAGATAATAGGAACTTAACCGAAATGTTGCCAAATTTGCACACCCATTGTTCAAAAATCTATGAAAGTCTGTGGTTTCACAATCGTCAGGAATGCAATCAAATACGATTATCCCATTGTGGAGTCCATTACTTCAATACTTCCCCTTTGTGATGAGTTCATTGTTCTTGTTGGTAATTCCGACGACAGCACCCTGGAACTGATCCGTTCGATTGATTCTCCGAAAATCAGGATTCATGAAAGCATTTGGGATGATACACTTAAGGAAGGCGGCAAAGTACTTGCAGTTGAAACCAACAAAGCTTTCGACCTGATCCCACAGGATTTCGACTGGGGATTTTATCTTCAGGCCGACGAGGTGGTACATGAAAAATATCATGATGCCATCAGGACATCTATGCAGCAATGGCTTGAACATCCTGAGGTGGAGGGATTGCTCTTCAATTACACCCATTTTTATGGTACCTATAACTACCTTGGTGATTCCAGGAGATGGTATCGGAATGAAATCCGAATCGTTAGGATCGATAAGTCCATCCGCTCCTATCGCGACGCCCAGGGATTCAGGAAGTACGACCAGAAACTCAGAGTGAAAGCCATCCCGGCTCATATCTATCATTATGGATATGTGAAGAGTCCACAGACCATGCAAACCAAAATGCTGGATTTTCACAGGCTTTGGCATGATGAAGAATGGATCAGGAAAAACTTCAGGCTTGAAGAATTATTTGATTTTTCACTGATCGACTCCCTGGCTGAATTTCGGGATACTCACCCGGCAGTGATGAAAAAACGAATCGATGAAGTAAACTGGAGCATACAACTCGAAACCGGTAAGAAAAATCTCCACTTTAAAGATCGGGTCCTCTATTTTGTCGAAAAAATAACCGGACACCGGCTTTTCGAGTACAAAAATTACTCGTTATTGCGGTAAGCTCTTATTATCAAGAGAATGACTGCATTTCGCAAAGTCGGTTATAGAGTCCGTTAGCAGCGATAAGCTCATCATGCGTACCTCTTTCGGCGATCTTTCCTGACTGTATGACAACAATTTCGTCGGCATGCTGAATCGTAGATAAACGATGGGCGATTACAATAGAGGTGCGATTACGCATCAGGTTGATCAGGGCTTCCTGCACCAGTCTTTCACTTTCGGTATCAAGGGCTGAAGTGGCTTCATCCAGTATCATTATGGGAGGATTCTTAAGGACTGCACGGGCAATGCTGATTCTTTGCCGCTGACCACCGGAAAGTTTCACCCCACGGTCGCCGATATTGGTATCATATCCCTTTTCGAGTTTATCGATGAATTCATGTGCATTAGCTACCTGGGCGGCATATTTGACCTGTTCAGGACTAATATCTTTCTTCCCAAAGGCAATATTTTCGGCTATTGTGCCATTGAAAAGAATAGTTTCCTGGTTTACAATCCCCATTAAACCCCTGACGCCATCAATTTTCAGTTCACGAATGTCGGAACCATCGATCAGTATTGCTCCATCCGTAACATCGTAAAACCTGGGAAGCAAGTCAACCAAAGTGGATTTACCTCCGCCTGATGGGCCTACAAGTGCAATTGATTTACCCTTTGGAATTTTAAGATCGATATGTTGCAATACCGGGTCCTTTTCATATTTGAAGGACACATTCCTATATTCAATGGCATGGCTAAACTCATCTATGGGCAGGGCTCCCGGTTTTTCGATGATAACTTCTTCTGCATCCAGTACCTCGTTAATTCTTTCGATGGAGGCGGAACCTTTCTCAATATTATAAAATGCAGTAGTGATAGCCTTCGCCGGTACGATAATCTGGGAAAAAATACCGATATAAAGAATGAATTTAGGGGCAGTCAATGTAGATTCAGAAGAGAGAATTAATTGTCCGCCATACCAAAGAATCAAAGCAGTTACAGCAATCCCGAGGAATTCACTCACCGGGGAGGCCAGGTCCCTTTTCCGGAACAACCTGACCATGAGTTTCATAAATCCCCGGTTGTTCTCATTAAAGTTCTGGTACGAATAGTCAATGGCATTGAATCCCTTGATAATTCTAAGTCCTGAAATGGTTTCTTCGATCACCGAGATCAGTTCCCCCATCTTTTTTTGTCCCTTTTGAGAGGTTCTTTTCAGGCTGCGACCTATCCAGCCGATAAGGAGTCCGGCCACCGGAAGCACCAGCAGTACAAACAGAGTAAGCTGGGGACTGATGCTGAACATAGCGATCAGGTAGATGACCATTGTGATGGGATCGCGGAACATCATTTCCAGGGAAGAGAGAATCGACCATTCCACTTCCTGGACATCATTGGTGATACGCGACATGATATCACCCTTTCGTTGTTCGGAATAATAGGAAAGGGGCAGAATCATAATCTTATGATAAAGGGCATTCCTTAAATCCTTGACGACACCATTCCGAAGTACAGCTACAAAAAATAAAGCCATATACCTGAACAGATTCTTAAAGAAGAAAAGAATAACGATACCTATACAAATAAGGACCAGGGTATGGATTTCCCCATCAGTTCTGATTTGTTCACTGATATAATAACTGATATTGTTCAATATCGGTTTGGTGTCAAAGGCCCAGGGCATCAGTGTTACAACTGATTCTGACTGTTTGAAAAGGATATTAAGAACCGGGATTAGCGAGGCCAGAGAAACCAGTGAAAACAGGGCACCAAAAACATTGAAAACAATATTCAGGACAGCATACCATTTATAAGGGTAGGCATATCGTAATAAACGGGCAAGCTTTTTCACTTTACAGGATTACAGGATAAAGAAGAAAATGTCGGATTAATGCATGCAAAAGTAATCAATATCGATTGTAAAGAAGCACTCGAAAATAGAAGTAAGCTTTGTATTAACATATTCCAACATAGATATTTGTTGTAATTTTGCAAAATGGAAACAACTCGCCAGTTAAAAGTAGCCCGCCTGATTCAGAAAGACCTGGGTGAAATTTTTCAGAACCTATGCAGGGATAACTACCCGGGGAACCTGATCACAGTTACCAAAGTAGTGGTAGCTCCTGATCTTACTGTTGCCCGTGTTCATCTAAGCCTGTTTGGGAAAACAGAAAAATCTGAACTTCTTAAGGAGATCAATACTCATAAAAAATCGATCCGCCTTCAGCTTGGCAACAGGATCCATAACCAGGTCCGACATATCCCTGATTTGGAGTACTTTATTGACGACTCTCTCGACTATATTGAGAATATTGAACGCCTGTTAAAGAACTAAGGCTGGAAATTCAATAAACCAAATTGTTACTATCATACTTGATTTTCTAATTACCATTCTGCCTGAAATCATAACTCCGGGCAAAAATACGTTTCAGCATGCAATATGACCCTATAAAACGATCACTGGGTGCCGTTTTCAACAGAACACCCTTTTTGAGAACTGTATTCTATAAATTACTTGACCTTCTGCTGTTGCGTTCCTGGCACGTTAGAAAAGAGATCAGGAAATGGAATTCCAATGCCCCTGCAGATGCTCATATCCTTGATGCAGGCTCGGGATTCGGACAATATGATTACTACCTGTCTTCTCTAAACCCGGCATGGAATATTCTGGGTGTAGATGTAAAAGATGAACAGATTGAGGATTGTAACAGGTTTTTCAAAGCCATTGGCAGAACCAAAGTGAACTTTATACTGGGTGATCTTACGAAATATACGAGTCCTTCTTCATACGACCTGGTTTTATCGGTGGATGTGATGGAACATATACTGGAAGATGTAAAAGTATTTGAGAATTTCCATCAATCGTTGCACAACGGAGGGATGCTGCTGATTTCAACTCCCAGCGACCAGGGAGGCAGCGATGTACATGATCATGACCATGAAGATTCTTTTATCGAAGAGCATGTACGTGATGGTTATAATATTCTTGAGATACAGGAGAAATTAAAACAGGCCGGTTTCAGCAGGACTGAAGCCCGGTATCAGTATGGCAAGCCCGGACAGGTAGCATGGAGGCTCTCCATGAAATATCCTATCCAACTATTAGGTGTGTCGAAATTATTCTTCATCCTGCTACCATTTTATTACCTGTTCACTTTTCCTGTGTGCCTGGTTCTTAACAAAATGGATGTGGATCAGACTCATCCAAGCGGAACCGGACTGATTGTTAAAGCATGGAAGTAGGTTTGAACACAACAAGGTATAGCAAATAGAATTCAAGAATCCAGAATTCAAGAATACAGAATAAAAAAACTGCCTAAAATTCTCAAAATATATTAAAACTAGATTTCAGAAGACAGAATTCAAGAAGTCAGAATAAAAAACTGTCTAAAATTCTCAAAATATATTAAAACTAGATTTCAGAAGACAGAATTCAAGAAGTCAGAATAGGGTTGATTAATTAAAATTTCAGGGGATTCAAAAAAGGAAAAAGCGATTTATGAATAAAGTACAAGGAGCTTCTGGATTCTGAATCCTGACTTCTGGATTCCAAAAAATGCACATAACAATAAATTTAAACAGTCTGCCTGCATTTAACCCCTAAATATTGAATCTACCTTTCTTCATAGCGCGCCGTTATCTTGTCTCGAAAAAGACACACAACATCATTAATATTATTTCAGCCATTTCAGTGGTAGGCGTAATGGTTGGGACCATGGCACTGGTTATTGTTTTGAGTGTATTCAACGGTTTTGAAAGTGCGGTGGTATCGATGTTCAATGTTTTCGACCCTCCATTGGAAATCAGTCTGAAAGAAGGTAAAACATTCCCCGACAGTTTGTTACCAGCCGAAAAGATCCGGCAAATCCAGGGTGTGGAAAAATATACCAGGGTTCTGGAAGAAAATGCCTTGTTGCGTTACAAGGACAAACAGTACCTGGCCACTATAAAAGGGGTGGATCTGAACTTTATAGAGAAGAGTGCATTAGATACTTTACTGATAGAGGGGGACCTTGTCCTTGCCGCAGATAGTTTCAATTTTGCCATTACCGGTTTTGGAATTGCTTATTTCCTTGATTTGCATGTGGATGACCCTGAAGGCTTTCTCTCCATGTATGTACCTGACCGGGGAAAAAGGCTGAATGCTTTGTCAGAAAATACGCTGAGAATGGAAACCATTAAGCCTTCAGCAATTTTTTCAGTTCAACAGGACTTTGACAACAAATACATCTTCGTTCCGCTGAGGTTTGCCCGACAATTGCTGGGATATGAAAAAGAGATCAGTTCAGTTGAAATCTGGGTAGATAATGAAAAACAGGTTTCAAAAATCCAGGAAAAAGTATCCCAATTAGCCGGACCCGGGTTCACGGTAAAGAATCGCCTGCAACAACAGGAAATCCTTTATAAAACAATGAAATCAGAAAAATGGGCGGTTTTTCTTATCCTGACTTTCATTTTACTCATTGCTACCTTTAATGTAATCGGATCCATCACCATGTTGATCCTGGATAAGAAGAAAGATATCTCTACCCTATCAAGCCTGGGTGCCGGAAGGAAAATCATCCAGCGCATCTTCCTGACAGAAGGATTGATGATCACCTTTGGCGGGGCATTATTGGGATTAGCCCTGGGGGCAATATTTTGCTGGTTACAACAGGAATTCGGACTCATCCGCCTGCAGGGGGGAGAATCATTCATCATGTCAGCCTATCCGGTTCAGATGCGTGCCGGAGATTTCCTGCTGGTTTTCGGTACGGTGCTTATTATTGGTACTTTGGCAACGTGGCTTCCCGTAGCCGGATTAAAGAAGCGGCTCGCCAATAAAGGCAATACTTCTCTGGATTAATCCCGGCTGTCTAATTTCTATATGATTGGGTAAGCTTTAACCCCGCATTATAGCAAGGAATTATCTATAATTTTCATTTGGTTGTATTCCGGCCTCAGCTATCAGGCTTTAAATTCTGCTTCATTCTGATTTTATGCTTATTCAGCTATGAATACTTCCCCTTCAGGATAAGTGTTTTTCATAACTTATTGTGGAGTGTACTTTTGTTAAAGTTTTAATCAATAAACGATTCCAAATGAAAACAACTTTAACAATTCTTACCTGTCTATTCCTGTATTCTTTTCTGCAAGCCCAGAATTCTGTAAGTTGGATACAATATACTGAAGGAATATCGATAGCTACCGATATGAATAATAATGTATATACAGTAAATTATGAATATAATCCCGGGGGGGATATACACCTTACAAAACGTAATGCTGATGGAGTATTCCAATGGGAATCAGTTTATGATAATACTGATCCTGTATTATTCGAATCCTCTACCTGGGTAGAAACAGATCATGCCGGTAACGTCATTGTTACCGGGACAATAAATTCAGGCTATTCAAACCCTGTAAAAGCAAATAGTATTGTCATGAAATATGACTCAAATGGCGTATTGCTTTGGAGAAACGTTTATGAAACTTTTTTTGATGGTTCTTATACAAAAAAATGCCTGGTTGATAATAACAATAACATTTATGTACTTGGGATGGGAAGTAGTTCCAACGGTTTCGTTACGAAAATCAAGAAATTTGCTCCGGATGGAACGGTATTATGGTCCTTTTTTGATAATGCAGGGATTGGTGTTGCTTTTAATTTTAAATTTTCGAGGGATAACAAGCTATTGATTGTTGGCAGATCCGCTTTTGGCAGCGTGAATGGGTTTGCCAAGATCGACCTGGATGGAAATCATATATGGAGTCAGACCGGACTCAATAGTGTAAATATTGGAGATGCCGCGGGAGATTCAGAAGGTAATACCTATTTGACAACAGGAGAATATGTTTTCAATGGCGGGACACTGATTAAGAAATTAGACCCCGCAGGAACTCAAACCTGGAGTAATGCCTTTCCCTTTGCAGGATTAAGAATCGAAGTCGGGAATGATAATCTGCCTGTCGTTTGCGGATTCCCAAATTCAGGCAGTGGAGGAGCAGCTTTCCTTAAAGTTGATCAAAATGGTAACCAGATCTGGTATAATGCCGATGCTGATGGGAGTGCCTATAACTTACTGATGCATGCACAGCTTAAGATTGATGCTTACAACAATGCTTACCTGGCAGCCGGGACATTATTTGAAATGGCTATCTGTAAAATAAACCAGGAGGGTAATTCTATCTACACCCTTACAACTCCCGGAAGTTACGCCAATGGCTTTTCTATTGGTGCCGACAATAACATTTATGTGGTGGGGGGAGCTACAGCTAAAATAACGCAAACACCACCTCCCCAGGATAAGATATTACAACTCTCTATTCTTCTTGAAGGATTATATACTGGTAATGGCTCCATGAGAAAAGCCCTCAATACTTCTGGGAATCAGTTTCCTGAAAATATTGCCGACCAGATACAAATTGAACTCCACGATGCAACCAATTATAACACGCTGATCTTATCCCTGAATAATGTCAATTTGAATTGTGATGGAACCGCAACCCTAATCATTCCATCCCAGTATAATGCCAACTACTTTCTCACCCTGAAACACAGGAACAGCCTGGAAATCGTTTCAGCTTCACCGGTTTCATTCGCATCCAACGGAATAAGCTATTCCTTTGATCACTCAAATAAGGCATTCGGTTCAAAACTCAAAAGCAGTGCAGATGGAGCCTGGCTGGCATATTCAGGGGATATTAACCAGGATGGAATTATTAATGAACTGGATATTCAACTGGTTTATGATCAAACAGCCCAATTTACAACAGGATATTCATCAACTGATTTGAATGGTGATGCAGTTGTAGATGCTGAAGATTTAATATTGATCGATAATCAATTTGGGATTGTTCAGTCAGCAACTCCGTGATCCGGGAACGATTCCTCCAATCCAATCACCATCAGTCTTCGGTTGTTTTTTAGATGTTTTCTGAAAAGGAATATCATACATAATTTCTCAAATTAATTAAGAATTAATAATGAGTTTATTATTGTATTTAAAAAGATATAACTTTGTACTTCTTTCATGATTAACATTTAAACACAACCACATGAGAACCACCTGCTTACGAACTATCAAATTCACCCTTTCCTTACTGGCTTTTTTTAGTTTTTCTATTGTATTTGCCAATGGAGAGATTCAACTGATTCCTGGCAATCAAAACAGGCTTGATCTCACAGAGAACTCGAACCTTCGTATCCAGGTAGTCAACACTTTTAACACCTTCCAGTTCCGCACCCAGGATTCAGAGCATGGATTGTTCTCCCAAATCCTTGCAGGAGGGTATTCAAAAAGCAGTATTATAGGTGATCCGGAGTTACCGGTAATGAGCAGACTCATTGAAGTTCCTGCAAATGCAACACCTGAGGTCAGAGTGGTTAGTTATACCCTGAAAGAATACAAATTGAATGACCTTGGAATCATTGACAGGATTTTTCCGTTGCAAGCCCCAATGCCAAAGAGCCTGGGAACGCCCATTTCGTTTGCATATAATTCAGCAACCTATACTACAAATGAATTTTTAGGCGGGGAACTGGCAAAAGTTGAAATAGCCGGTTACATGCGAGGAGTTCGCCTTGCCAACCTGGTATTGTCTCCTGTTCAATACAACCCAGTTACCAATGTAATCAGGGTATATGACAACCTGGTAGTTGACGTTCGTTTTGCAGGCGCAGACATTACCATGACCGAAGAAATTCGGGCCAAATATGATTCCCCCTATTTCAGAAGTATTTATAACAGGGTATTGAATTATCGTCCAATGGAAGTGGATCGCGATACCATGATGAAGCTTCCTGTAAAATATGTGATTGTTTCTCCTCCAATGTTCCAGGCTGCCTTACAACCTTTTGTTCAGTGGAAAACGAAAAAAGGGTTTACCGTTGTTGAGGCTTACACTAATGATCCTGCCGTTGGTACTACCTTCAATTCAATCAAGGCATATCTTGAAGATATGTATACCTCGGCTACAGTATCCGATCCGGCTCCTTCCTTTGTTTTATTTGTAGGAGATGTGGCCCAAATTCCCGCCTACAACTGTAGCGGCCATGTGAGTGACCTTTATTACTGTGAATACAACGGCGATTTTCTGCCTGAAGTTTATTATGGTAGATTCTCTGCTACCAACCTTGCTCAACTGCAACCTCAGATTGACAAGACCCTGGAATACGAACAGTATTTGATGCCTGATCCTTCCTACCTGAATGAATGTGTGATGGTAGCCGGTGCTGACGCCAGTTATGGACCAGTTTGGGGAAACGGACAGATCAATTATGGAACCACTTACTATTTCAACCCTGAACATAACCTGCTTTCACATACCTATCTCCAGCCAGAACCAGGTGGAGCAAATTATTCACAGAACATCCAGGCAGATATCAGCAATGGCGTTTGCTATGCAAATTATACCGCCCATGGTTCTGTGTCCGGTTGGGCCGATCCTTCCTTTGATATCAGTGACATTGCCGGCATGACCAATGCCCACAAGTACAGCCTGATGGTTGGAAACTGCTGTCAAACCAGTACATACAACCAGAACAGTTTTGCAGAAGAACTGCTCAGGGCAGTCGATAAAGGATCTTTGGGTTACATCGGTGCTTCCAATAACAGTTATTGGGATGAAGATTATTACTGGGGTGTTGGAGTAGGACAGATTGTGGTGAACCCAACCTATGAAGACCACGGATTAGGTGCCTATGACCGCACCTTCCACGATCATGGTGAACCCTATTCTGACTGGTACTGCTCAATGGATCAGATGGTTTTTGCCGGCAACCTTGCCGTTCAGGAATCCAACTCAGGTATGAAACAGTATTATTGGGAGATCTATTGCCTGATGGGCGATCCTTCTCTTATGATCTATTTTTCTGAACCTCCTGCCTTAACGGTCAATTACACCCCGCTACTTCCCCTTGGATCACCTGTATTTACTGTTCAGACTGAACCTTATGCCTATGTTGCCATTTCCAAGGATAACATATTACATGGTGCTGTTGAGGCCGACTCCAACGGGCTTGCTAACCTGGCTATTACTCCTTTCACAGAACCCGGATATGCTCATGTAGTTGTCACAAAACAAAACCGTCAGCCTTATATTGATAGCCTGATGGTTGCATCACCTGAAGGACCTTACCTTGTGCTGGATTCATACCTTGTTAGGGATACTGATGGAAACAACAACCAGATGGCTGAATTTGGAGAACCACTTACAGTTGACCTTGGTCTCGAAAACTTCGGAAATGAGGATGCCGTAAATGCTGTTTCCACCCTAACCACCAATGACCCTTATGTAAGTATTACATCCGGCGCTTATACCTGGCCACTTATCCAGAGCAATGGTTCAGCATCAGCTGAAAATGTATTTGCCATTCAGACCAACAACTATGTTCCTGACCAGCATACAGGCAATTTTATCATTACTACAGTCGCCGACACTCAATCCTTTGTCTCCTATTTCAGCATTAAATTCTATGCTCCTGAACTTTTGGCCGGTACTTTCATGGTGAATGAAGCCACAGGTGGAAATGGAAACGGAATCATGGATGCCGGAGAAACCATCTATGTCACTGTCCCGACCTCAAATATTGGTCATTGCACCTCATCAGGGATTATTACCGAATTATTTACATTCGGAAATTATATCACCATCAATACCCCCGCACAAACACTGAGCCCACTGGCACCTGGAGCAAGTTCCGAGTCCACTTTCAGTTTTACGATCAGTCCTGATGCACCGCTGGGATATGAATTCTCCCTTTATTTTACAGCAAATGCCGGTCCGTACAATGCTATCTCAAACCTGTTCCCTACCGTTGGTCCACAAGTTGAAGATTATGAAACAAACAATTTTACCAAGTATAGCTGGCGCATGAGCGGTAATCAGGGCTGGCGGATCAGCAACACTACAAAATATGAAGGAAACTATGGTTCCATGTCAGGTAACATCGGCAATTCACAACGTACTGAAATGTACCTGGATGTTGTAGTGATTTCTTCAGATACACTCTCATTCTGGAGGAAGGTTTCTTCGGAAGACGGGTATGATTACCTTAAATTCTATCAGGATGGAGTTGAATTAGGCAGATGGTCAGGAAACAAAGAATGGGAGAAAGTCAGTTACATGATTTCTGCCGGCACCCATCGTTTTAGCTGGGCTTATGAAACTGATGAATCTACTTTAACCGGTCAAAATGCAGGCTGGGTTGACTATATCGAATTCCCTCCATTTAGCGAGAATCCTGCAGGTCCGCTTGCTGTAAATATACTCGCATTACCAGGTACTGTCTGCCCTGGCAGTTCCACTCAACTCTATGCTTTTGCAACAGGTGGAAGTGGCAATTACTCTTATGTATGGACCCCGGCATCGAGCCTGAGTGATCCCACTATTTTCAACCCTATTGCTAACCCAACAGAATCTACAGATTATCATGTTGTGGTTACCAGCGGACTTTTCACTTCCAGTGGTAATATCCTCATTGAAATGGCTGAAATTCCTGCCACCCCTGCAATTACCAACCAGGGAACCTACCTGATGTCATCTTCAGCCACCGGAAACCAATGGTATAACAGCCAGGGAATGATAGAGGGTGAAACCGGGCAAAACTTCACTCCTACTCATACAGATGCTTATTATGTCATCGTAACCAATACAGCCGGATGTCCATCCTTACCATCAAATGAGTTGTATTTTGGCTTTACCGGAATTCAGCCTTCTGTTACGAACCAGGGACTAAAAGCATACCCGAATCCTTTTGGCAGCTTGTTAAGTATTGAATATGCTGTAACTGAAACCTCAGATGTAAGGATTGCATTGTATAATGCGATCGGGGATGAAATAACATCAATCGCAGAAGGTGTTAAAACTCCGGGCAACTACAAGTTAAAAATTGAGACAACCAACCTTTCTAATGGTGTTTATTATATTAAGCGCTTTAGCGGGAATGATATACAAGTCCTGAAAGTGGTCCATAACAGGTAAACAAAGGACTTAACCGACCAGCCCTCAACCTTCAACCAAAAAACTTTTATGAAAAACGCGTTCTTTCTATTGTTACTTGTCTCCTTTATTGGATTTGCCAATGCCGGCAATTGGACTCCTATTCGATCCCAGCAACCGGTAGATGCAAAAACTGAATTGATCAGTTCAGATGTTCAGAACAACCTTATCCATTTCCAGGTAGACGGTTTCTTTCTGAACCCGGTTAAAACGCCCAGGGGTGAAGCATTTACAGTATCTGTAGGTGATGCCTCCCAGTTATTGATGAAGGATGCCCCGGACCTGCCTAAACTCACGGCCTCACTGATCATACCGGATATGGCATTAATGGAGGTAGAAGTGGTTAGTTCAGAGTATGTGGAGTTTAATAATTTACTTATAGCCCCATCCAAAGGCAACCTGAGCAGGACTACTGATCCTGCAAGCATCGCCTATGAATTCGGAAGGCCATATAATGAAAATCAATTTTTCCCTGCTCAACTGTCAGAATTGCGCAGCCCTTTTATCCTGAGGGATTACAGGGGACAAACTGTCGTGGTAAATCCTTTTGTATACAACCCGGTCACCAAAGTTCTCAGGGTTTATACAGATATTACCGTAAGGGTGTATCAGGCAGGAACCAGTCCATTCAATGCTTTCAACCGGAATGGTTTCCCGGCTAAGGTGGATCCGGATTTTGCCGGAACATACCAGCATCAGTTCCTCAACACAATGTCCATGGATTATACCCCTCTGAATGACTATGGCAGGATGCTCATCATCAGCCACGGTCCGTTTATGAGTGCCATGCAGCCCTTTGTCGACTGGAAAAACAGCATGGGTATTCAGACTGAGATGGTAGATGTTGCTACTATTGGAGTAAATGCCACAGCTATTAAAGATTTTGTTGCAAATTATTATAATACCAATGGACTCACCTTCTTACTGCTCATTGGTGACGGTCCGCAAATACCCACCAATACAACAGGAAGCCTCGGTGGCCCATCAGATGTTGCTTATGGATATATCGTGGGGAATGATCATTATCCTGATGTTTTTGTAGGACGATTCAGTGCAGAAAATGCAGAACACGTAACCACAATGGTTCAAAGAACCCTTGAATATGAACGTGATCCTTATACCAGTGTTGACTGGATGTCGAAGGGTATTGGTATTGCTTCTGACCAGGGTCCGGGAGATGATAATGAATATGATTACCAGCATATACGTAATATTCGTACCAAGCTGATGGCTTTTACTTATTCAGGTGTTTCTGAACTTTATGATGGATCACAAGGTGGAGAAGACCAATCAGGAAACCCAACTGCTGCTTCTGTTTCAACAGTGGTAAATGCTGGATCTTCCATTATCAACTATACCGGTCATGGAAGTCAGACTTCATGGGGAACGACGGGTTTCTCCAACACCAATGTGAATCAGCTTACCAATAACCATATGTGGCCATTTATTCTGAGCGTTGCTTGTGTGAATGGTGATTTTGTCAGTGGCACCTGTTTTGCTGAAGCCTGGCTGAGGGCCAAGAATACCACAGGTCCTACCGGTGCTGTAGCTACAGTGATGTCAACCATTAATCAGAGTTGGGATCCGCCAATGGCAGGCCAGGATGAAATGGACGACCTGCTGGTAGGTACATTTCCAGACAATATCAAGCGCACTTTCGGCGGTCTGACCATGAATGGATGTTATAAAATGAATGAAGAATATGGTGCCGGCGGTGATGAAATGACCGATACCTGGACCATATTTGGCGACCCTTCATTACTGGTTCGGACTGACGAACCTACCTTGCTGGTAGTAAACCACGATGAGCAGGTTTTCCTTGGTTCCTCCAGCTTCACATTGAATTGCAATACTGACGGCGCTCTTGTAGGGTTAAGTATGAACAATGAATTCATGGGTTCAGGATTCATATCAAATGGAAGCCTGACCATTTCCTTCCCGGCTATGCAGACCCCGGATACAATGCATGTTGTAATCACAGCTTTTAACAAGCTTCCTTACGAAACAGATGTTGCCATTATTCCAAACAACGGGCCTTATCTCATTTATAATAATAACATCGTTCATGATGTGGCCTTCAATAATAACGGACAGGCTGATTTTGGAGAAACAGTTACCCTCGACCTTGCACTGAATAATATTGGAGTACTTGCTGCAAATGATGTGCAGGTAGATGTGACAACAACGGATGCTTTTATTACCCTGATTGATTCCACTGAAATTTATACTGTTGTTCCGGCTGGAGATACCACCGCTGTAGAGAATGCCTTTAGCTTTACATTGCTGAATACCATTCCCGATCTTCATGTGATCCCCTTCCATTTTGTGGCCAGTGACGGAACAGATTCATGGAGTGGCAATTTCACAGTTACTGCTCATGCCGGCGTACTGAAGTTTTCTTCATTTGATATTGATGACTCCAATGGCAATAATAACGGGAAAGCTGATCCGGGTGAAACCTTCGACCTTTTTGTAACGATAAATAATGCAGGAACAGCGCCTGTTACGAATGTATCAGGGCAAATTTCCCTGAATGATCCCTGGCTTACCCTTTCTTCTGCAGCTGTTCAGAACTACGGAGATCTTGGACCCGGAATGAATGACGAAAGAGTTTATACCCTGGTAGCAGATGAAAATGCTCCCAATGGGCACGTTGTGCCTTGTGCATACCTGATGACTGCCGACCTCGGACTTAACACCGCCACCTCTTTCAATGTGATTATAGGCCAGATTCCTGTAGCCGTTATCGACCTCGATATGAATGGCAATTCAGGGCCGATGATGCTAAACGCACTCATTGCCAACAATGTGTTTGCTGAATACAAGAATGTGATGCCTGCTGATATCAGTGGCTACCAGACCATCTTTGTCTGCCTGGGCACAAGCAATAAAAAGCATGTGCTTACCTCCACAGAAGGACAGAAACTTGCTGATTTCTTAACGGCAGGTGGAAAACTGTATATGGAAGGTGGCGACACATGGTATTATGATACCAAAACAGCTGTCCATCCTATGTTCAAAGCCAATGGTGTAATGGATGGTGGCAATGACCTCTCTGTTGAAACAGGACAGGCCGGCACCTTCTGCGACAGCCTCTCCTTTGCTTTTGCTGGAGATAATGAATTTATTGATCATATAGCCCCGATTGCTCCCGCATTCAGCATCTTCAAGAACAATATGCCTGTGTATATTTCAGCCATTGCTTATGATGCAGGAACCTATCGTTCTATTGCTTCCGCTTTTGAATTTGGAGGACTAACCAGTGGAGATTTCCCATCCACCAGGAATGAGTATATGCGCAGGATTATTGAATTCTTCGGAGTTCTTTCAACACCTCTTGCAGCCAATTTTATGGGTAGCCCTATCAATGTATGCGAAGGCGGAACTGTTACCTTCAACAATTATTCAACCGGGGGAGCCAATGCATGGCAATGGTCATTCCCTGGCGGAGACCCTGAAACGAGTACCGATCCGGCTCCTGCTGTAACCTATGCATTACCGGGATTATATGATGTTACGCTGATTGTTTCCAATGGACAATACAGCGACACCCTGGTAAAACCTTCATACGTTTGGGTTGAATACTGCACTGGTTTGAATGAAATGAAAGCTTCAAAACCTTCCGTTTATCCTAATCCTGCTGCAAATGAAGCTACCATTCACACCGGCAATCTGACAGGAATCATTCGTGTTAGTATTTCCGATGCTAAAGGACAGGTATCAATGCTACCTACAATAATTCCTGCAGGTAAAGAATACCTACTTGATGTATCAGGACTTTCTGAAGGAATCTATATGGTAAGACTCAGCAATGATACGGAACAACATGTTCTGAAATTGATGATTCATAGATAGAATAAGAGAAATTTAGATTAGCGATTGTCGATTAACGAATTGAGATTTTTGAAGTAGGAAACTTCTGAAATCAGAAATCGTTGATCGACATTCTTATTTCAAGAAACTCTTTTGATTAACGATTGTCGATTAACGAATTTGGATTTTGAAGTACAGATCTTGAAATCAGAAATCACAGTTGATCGACATTCTTATTTCAAGAAACTCTTTTGATTAGCGATTGTCGATTAACGAATTGGGATTTTTGAAGTACGATACTTTACTTCTGAAATCAGAAATCAGCAATCGACATTCCTATTTCATGGAACTCTTTTGATTAGCGATTGTCGATTAACGAATTGAGATTTTTGAAGTACGATACTTCTGAAATCAGAAATCAGCAATCGACATTCTTATTTCAAGAAACTCTTTTGATTAGCGATTGTCGATTAACGAATTTGGATTTTTGAGGTACGATGCTTTACTTCTGAAATCAGAAATCGACACAATCCAAATTCAAGGAATCAGGTAAAGAAGATTATACTTTCTTCAATGCTATTACCTTAAGATTCTCAAGGTCATGGTCGTCAAATTCATTGATATAGTACTCATGAATGGCTTCCATTTCTTTAGTCCCTTTATCTTCAGGCATTTCCCTCAGTTCCTTTTCTGAAAACTTCTTCTGCAGATCACGAAGGGTGAGTCGCATGACCAGGTTTTCCCAGAATCTGCTCTCATCATATTCATTCATCAACTCCAGTAATTGTTCCTCTACATCGTCGGCCAGGTAGTATTCTTCGTCCTTGGCATCATACCCAATATAGGTATTCCCTTTCTTTGGGCCCGAGGCTGCAAATAATACCTGCTGTGATTCCAGGTAACCGGCCATCTGGTCATCTTCCACTACTTCTTCTGCTACCACACTACCCATAAAAACCAGCTTGACAAGGTCTAGGTACTGCTTCCCTGTAAGTTCAAGGGTTACTTTCTTTGGTTCCATAATATATGATGGTTTGGTTGGTCTCCTGATTAAGTCGCTGGAAATTCTTTGGAGCAGACGAGAGCATGTGGGGCAGGATTGCCTGAGTTATTCAGTCAGGCCTGTTTCAACAACCTGCAGTACTTCTTTGGTAGCTTCATCAAATACAAAAGCAACAATATGGCATTGGTCCGGGTCACAATTTGCCGGAAGCACCGATTGCAATGTTTTAACAAAAGTAGCAGGGTTGGGAGTGCCAATGGTTGAGAGGGTAGAGCCCCATGTCCCATTTAAAGTACCCTTTACCACATGCATATGCACAAAATCTTCTATATCCCCAACAATGCCAATGGAAGGATCATTGTTTTTCTGGGTGGCAATGATATTATCTTCAATGATAACGGCTTCGATTTTCAGATTCCGGTCGAGGGTTTGCAGGAACCAGGTTTTTGTATGAGCACAAATTTTTCGGTCGGTGGGATCATAATCAACCATCAATTGAAGGTCCAATAAAGGTTCTTCTGCCAATGCCGAACTAATAACTCCTGCCCATTCATTGGGTCGCAGAACGTATTTACTGTTTACTTTCAGACGATTAACAAGTCCATTAGGGTTCCCTGCATTTCCATTTCCAAAGAATGCATCCCATTCATTTCCGGCGGTTGTTCTGAAATCATAATCAAAGATTTGTGGTACCCCTGACTCCGGGTAAGTCCTGGCGAACCATCCGGCATGAACAGCCATCACCACTAACTGATCAGGGTACTGATCCTTGAGATCTTTTGCCAATTTCCCTGCTGTAGGGCAATTGGGACATGTATGACCGGTATAATCTTCGAGCAACACCCGCTTTTGATGGGTGGTAACAGCAGGGAATTCCGGGACCGGGCATGCAGCGGTATCTACAAATGCCGGAACATTGATATAAGGAGATTCCAGCTTATCGCATGAATTCAGCAGGAAAGCAGCGACAATGGCTAAAAGTATGATTGAAAAAGATTTCATGGCAGTTCAGATTGGATGAAAATAATGCAGTAGTTTCCCGACATCAGAAGCTACTGGTAATTGTAATCGTGAAACCATTGGAAGCAGGTACGGGCCGACAAACTCCTCCAACGCATACGATGCCGGCTCTTTGTTTTCCATACGACAACTGTATACGGTTGGCATCATTATTATACCCGGCTGCGATTAATGGATAATGATATCTCTGGTCCTCTGTTTCATTTCCATAATTCCACTGGTCAGCAAGGCTAAAGAACCATGATGGGGCAATACTGTATTCAAACAAAGCCATTGCCCAATCACCTTCATCCTGTTTTGTTTGTAAAAGCTGAAATTCTCCTCTTAATGCATGAGTGGATGTAAACCGATAAGTCATATCAAGTATTACTATGTTGGAATGAATCATGGGTTCGCCATCATGCCCATTCACCAGTGGGTCATAATCCTGACGCATCAGGTTTAATGATGCTTTATAGAGTTTTGAGAACTTATGACTGATTTCAAGGTTGATATCACGGAAGTACATCTTATCCCCAATCTTTAAAAACGAGGATTCATACCCGGGAGAGCCCGGCTCATCCAGCTTGAATCCGCTAATGGAGTCCTTTGATATCGAATTAATCTGTGAGAAATTCAAGCTGATGTCTGTTCCATAATGCCCACCCAGCCAGGTATCTTTTTTAATCTTGTAATTGATTTGTGCTTCCAGTCCCATTTCACCATTGGTTTGTGTTGCATAAGGATAAAGGGCTGCAAGAGTATAGGTATGTTGTTTGGTAATTGCTGGCAGATAATTGATGTCCAAAACATTACCAGTTTCTGTTCTTTTCGATTTAAAGCTCATATTATCCAGCCGTTTGGCTTGCAGGATAACACCCAATCCTTTCTGAGAATATGAGGCACTCATTAATAATGCTTGTCCTTTGCGGTAGATAAACTTATTGGATGCATTAGGATCATTAATTTTAGTAGCATATTCAGCAGAAAGGTCGAATTTCCCATAGGAAATATTGAACCTGCCTGAAGTAGCCCCCACATTCAAAGGTAAGCGTAATGTGGTATCTACACCGATGGAGATTTCCTCATCATCCTGAAATTTACTGACAAAACTCCCTCCCAACTGAATTTTCAGCTTAGAGTTGGCCATTGATTGGAAGGCTTCATTCATAGAGATATCAAGATCAGTGCCCCGCACAATCCCCGGACTTTTCTGCCAATAGTAACGTTGTGTCCCCCAGATCCCTTTAAGTGTAACACCATTAAACGGTGTGAATTTCACCCTGATACCATTCAGGGCATTATCATAACCCAGGTTATGCTCTTCATAAGCCCTGAGAACCATTCCACTTCCGAACTGCTCATAGAAATTCCCGGCAGTGATATCAAATTTACCTGTTTTATATCCTACATACCAATATGGAACACCAGAACCTTTAAGGTCTTTATAATATCCGCTGATAGGATTCAGGTAGGTTTCAAACCTAAGTCCGGCAGAAAAATCTCCCGCTGTATAGGTAATATTTGTCCATGAATTCATCAGCATTTTCTCAGGAATCGCATTGGCTCCGATAGCTGAGTCCACCTGGTAATACTGGGCATCCATCTGGAAATTCCCATTAACCTGAGCCCCTGATAAAACGGATTGAGCAGAAGTGGTTTGCGCAATAAATAACATGCAAACCAGAAACATTAGTGAAGCGAAAGACAAAGGTTTCAAATCAGCTTGTTTTAGGTGGTTAAACAGATGGACAAATCTAAGTAATTCCATGAAATCATCAGGGTTTGTTTCTGAGAATCAAGGAATAAAATTATCATTAAAAATCGGGTAATGACTTTAGAAAGTACGTTTCATGCATACCTTATTATATCCTTTCCCTGAGGGTGGATCCTGTCATATTTGCGAAAGTACAGTCTTAGTGAGCAATAGGTTCACCGGCATTCAGCTTCCTGATCAGGCTGATCAGTTCCAATTCTGAACCTTCACTGAAACTGGTATGCTGCCATACGATTTCACCTTTACCATTTACGATGAAGGTATGTGGAACAGCATTAACATTCATTGCACGTTTGAGATCGCTATTCGCATCGAGCAGTATTTCGAATTCCCAGTTTTTCCCATTGACCAGGGTTTTCACTTGTGCTGAGGAACGGGAATCATCGATAGAAACAGCAATCAGTTTCACTCCGGTTTCTTCCTGCCAATCCTGGTACACCTCCGAAATTGTGGTCAGCTCCTTAACACAGGGTTTACACCAGGTAGCCCAGAAACTAATAATAAAAGGCTTCCCATCATTTCCAAGATCCGCTGTATTGATCTTCTTTCCATTCATATCAACAACGTTTACAGAGGGGAGCTTGAATAAGACCTTATCGGTTTTCACCTCCTGGGCTATCAATGTAAATCCGAGGAAAAATACCAGTGTAATGACAAACAGTTTTTTCATGTTGAGAGTGAATTATGGATTGGATTAGGTTTGCGAAGTATCTAGGGAATATAAATTTCAAGAATCCTGGTCTCTTTTGAGGGGACGAGTGCAATATTGCCTTCCATTGATGCAGGGATGAGAACAACTTCCCCTGCTTTCAGGCTTTCAACTCCCCCATTATACTGCACCTGGCATTTCCCCTCAGTGCAGAAAAGAATAACAAAAGAATCGAGATCGCTGTAGTTTTTAACAAGGGTTGTGCCAAAGTGCATGAGCCCGGTTTCAAAGTAAGGGCACTTCACAAGTGATACAGTTTTTTCAGGTGCAGGTATATAATCGGTTTTGATGTCAGGGTGAAAACTAAAGTCCAGGGCATCGAGGGCCAACTCAGTATGGAGTTCCCTTGCGTTTCCTTTATCATCCAGCCGGTCAAAATCGTAGATACGATATGTGATATCGCTTGATTGCTGGATTTCTGCAATCAACAGCCCGGGACCCAGTGCATGTACCCGGCCAGAGGGCATAAAGAATACATCTCCGGCTGATGCTTTCTCATAATTCAGCAAGCTGGTTAGTTTACCTGAATTAAACTTCTCAAGGTACACTTCTTTTGTTATGGAACTTCTGAACCCACTGATCAATTCAGCATCTTCATCCGCCTGCATTACATACCACATCTCGGTTTTCCCGAACCCATCATGTCTTTTTGCTGCCAGTTCATCATCAGGATGCACCTGGATTGAAAGCCAGTCGTTAGAGTCAAGGATTTTGATCAGCAGGGGGAATTCATCTCCATAAGTCTCGAATACTTTATCCCCCAGGAGGTCTTCCATATAAATCTCGATCAGTTCCCTCAGGTCATTGCCTTTGAGGAAACCATTACTCACTATACTCTCATTCCCCTGGTATCCCGAAAGAGCCCAAACTTCCCCACAATTAGGGAGAGGGGCATAATCCAGACCAAGGAGGGTTTTCACCTTTTTCCCTCCCCAGATTTTATCTTTAAAGAGAGGGTTAAATTTTAGCGGATATAATGTATTCATCGATAAATTCAGGTACTGCCAGTAATCAAAAATGTTTGTTACAGAGGACAAAAATACATTTTATAGTGATAGTCCGGTAAGAGCTTATATATGGAATAACAATTAGTGAAATAAAGTACTTTTGAATGCTGAAATCAGCTAGCCCACTTACACAGAGGGATGAATTTGAAAATGCACACTCATGAAGATCCGTCAAAAACCCGACTGGCTTAAGATTCAACTTCCAGGTGGAGAGAATTACCTTAAAATTAAAAGCCTGGTTGAAGCTCATGGATTACATACCATTTGCACAAGCGGGAAATGCCCAAATATGGGAGAGTGCTGGACTGCAGGTACTGCAACGCTGATGATTTTAGGTGAAATCTGCACTCGTTCCTGTAAATTCTGTGCCACACCATCAGGCAAGCCCCTCCCCCCCGATCCTGATGAACCCAATAAGATCGCTGCAACGGTGAAAACCCTGAAATTAAAGCATGTGGTTCTTACCTCCGTTGACAGGGACGACCTGGCAGATGGCGGAGCCGGTATCTGGGCATTGACCATCAAAGCCATCAGGACCGATTGCCCTGGTACAACCATTGAAACCCTGATCCCTGATTTCGGAGGGAATTCAATGCACCTGGAGAAAGTCTTGTCAGAAAAGCTGGAGATTATTTCGCATAACCTGGAGACTGTCAGAAGGCTTACACCCGACGTGAGAAGTGCATCAAACTATGAAAGAAGCCTGGAGGTGATCCGTCAGATTGCAGCGTATGGAATTGTTGCCAAATCAGGAATTATGGTAGGCCTGGGGGAACAACCGGATGAGGTCCTGCAGCTTATGGATGATTTACGGGCGGTCAATTGTTCAATTTTAACCATTGGCCAATACCTGCAACCTTCAAAGCACCATTTACCTGTAATTGAATATATTACCCCTGAACAATTTGATGTTTACAGGCAAGCAGGACTTGAGAGGGGCTTTACCCATGTGGAAAGCAAGCCCCTGGTCAGAAGCAGTTATCATGCAGAAAAGCAGCTCTGATGATAAGTAAAAATGTAAATTGCAAAATGCAAAATGTAAAACGAGCCGAAGGCTCCCCTTTGGGGCAAAGGTCAAAATCACTATAATTCAGGGTATTACCCAACTCATTTCTGTCAATTTAACCTAAACATAACACTGGTATTATTCATCAATCAGTTTGAGGAACAATCCGGGAGTCTTTTTCTGAGCTTATATAAACGTCACATCAAAGAAGTAACACTTTGAAACCAATTAAAATACCCACCCAGTTTCGGGACCTCGGTTTGATCAATTACCAGGAAGCCTGGGATTACCAGGAAAACCTGTTCAACCGGATTATTTCTCAAAAACTTGCTAATGAGAAACGAGCTTTAGCTGATCAGCAGGTCACTGATAATTTCCTGCTTTTCTGTGAGCATCCCCATGTATTTACTTTAGGGAAGAGCGGGTCGGAGGATAACCTGCTGGTGAATTACCTGCAACTCCAGGCAAAACAGGCTGAATTTATCAGGACCAATCGCGGAGGAGACATTACCTATCACGGTCCGGGGCAGATTGTAGGCTATCCGGTCCTGAACCTGGAGTACTTTGTGAAAGGTGCCCGGGAATACATAGAGATGCTAGAAGAATCCATCATAAAAACCATTGCTGAATATGGAATTGACGGGCAAAGGTTACCCGGGGCTACAGGCGTATGGCTGGAGGTGGGAATCCCCGCAAAAACCAGGAAAATATGTGCCATTGGAGTGAGAACCAGCCGATGGGTATCGATGCATGGATTTGCTTTCAATGTTAATACGGACCTGGATTATTTTAACCTGATCAATCCCTGTGGATTCACTGATAAAACCGTAACCTCCCTGCAAAAGGAATTGGGTGTGCGCCAGGACATTGAATCTGTTAAAAAACTATTGCTCTCAAAAATCTCCGAAGTGTTTTCAATGGAATTATCCTGATTATCTTTGCCAACACATTTTAAGTCCTTAAATTTGAATAAGATCAATTCTATTTGTGTATTCT
>JADJGZ010000044.1 GCA_016707785.1 Bacteroidales bacterium
TGCAGCAATGGATGCAATGGATCAATCAAATTACTGACGATGGACAATTATCAGAAGGTGGAAACCATTTTTCAAGGCAGGGCAGGGTAGTGGAGCCCGGAAATGTAACAATCAATTCTCCCTATATTGCTGACAGCGTTTCAGTGGCCGGATATATTCTGATCCTTGCCAAAGATATTGATGAAGCCACCGGAATTGCCACCAAATGTCCCATACTAAATGGTCAGAATACCAGTGTCGAGATCAGGGAAGTGGCTTCGCCTCGACAATAAAGGCATGCCAATAGCCAAAGGGATGAGGCATCGAAGCCGGGTGGCAGAATGCAGTGTCTCTGATGGTTAATCCGGACCCTGCGAATAGTGGTTTTATTTTGTGTTAGTCCGTTTCCAGACTGGATGCCTGCAAAGGTTAAGCATTGATTTTTGATTTGAAGGTTCACAGACCTGTTTCTTACAACAGAGGAAATTTCTCTGTGTTGTGAAATATTCTGGGCAGGTGTCAGGGTAAGTATAGTTTCAAGTGTCTTATATATGTTCAAAGTGTGAATCCGAGAAATTATAATTTATTTATGCCATCATCAGATTAACAAAAAATACTATGAAATACTTTTTTTTAATCACACAGGGCTTTGTAGGATTCAGTTTACTCATATTTGCATCATTTCTTACCTCCTGCAACAAGGAAACAGAGCCGGAACAACAGGATGCCCAAGCGTTGGTCAGCATCTTCAGGGATACTTTTCTCTTGCATACTTTTGAATATGATGTGCAAAACAGGCTGGATAATTATTCCAGCTTTTCCTATCATTACGAAATAGGACCAAATGAAGGATGGCTAACTTCGAAGACCACGGTTTATCATACCTATCAGAATGATACTTTGATTAAGCTGGCAAATGGTGAAGATGATTCAAATGGATATGAATTGTATGAGTACAATATGTCTGGACAACTGACTAAAATAAAGGCGTACCTGGGAAATAATTATCCGCTCTACGATTATGATTTGATTTATGACGTGAATAACCGGTACACTGAATTTACCTATCAGCATGATTCTTACCGGCAACATCGGATATTTGAATATCTGGGTAACAATATTTCGAAAATTATTTTTTATTCTGACTTAGATCCCAATGCCAAATCAACCTATGAAATGGTGTATGATAACAAGATAAATCCAATCCATGATTTGGGGATTGTTAGTGACGACAGGCGTTTTGACAAAATATTGCCTTCTGAATTCATATCGGAAAATAATATTTTGAGCTATATCAGGAAAAATGTTTTCAATGAAGTAACCCATGATTATACTTTCAATTATTCCTACGATGAGAATGGATACCCGGTTTGGCGGGCAGAAAACTGCAAATATTACAGTGGAGGTGTTTTAATTCAAACAGTTACCGATACCCTCTTTTACCATTACCGCCGGTATTGAGTTTATAGCGTTTTTTGTGCCGAAAGGGATTGAAATACCATTGATGAAATGGTTGACAAAACTTTTGTCTGCCGTGTAAGATTTTTCCCCCTGGTCATGATGGTAAGAACATAAGGAGTGTTATCCATATACACGATAGCTGATTCATGCAGTTCCTGATTGTTCATATTGCCTTCTTCCCCAAATTTATGGGCTACAAGTATATTGTCGGGAATACTCTTTGCAATCCCGCTTTTGAAATCGCTTTTTGAAAGCATCTTAATAGCAAATTCCGAGTGTTCTGCTGTAAGGTAACTCCCGTTGAAAAGGGTCCGCATGAATTTTGAATAATCCGCTGCTGTAATGGGATATGCTTTTGACTGACTGTCAGGAACGGGTAATCCAACATCTTCAAAAACCTGCCTGAATATTCCAGCATCCATATGCTGTGTAAGCAGATAAGTTGCGTTATTATCAGAATACTGAATCATGTATTCCAGCAATTCCCTGATGGTATAATACTGGCCTTTGGTAATGGTTTTAGAAACAATGACAGCTTTTTTTTCAGATGGGAAAGTCTTGTCGCAAAGAAGTTTTTTATCCAGCAGACCTGGATTTTTTTCACTCATCTTGAGGTAGGTGATTAATTCCGGGACTTTCAGCATTGAGCCCGGCGAATAGGTTTCAGAGCCATTGATGCTTATCCACTCGCTGCTGAAAAATTTCCTGAGATACACTGAAGATGTGGAAACAGTGCCATCGTTATTGAAGGTAGCTAATGTGTTAATAATTTCCTGTTTAAGCAATTGCAGGTTCTCCGCCTCACAATCATTTTCAACAAACAGAATTGGGTTGATCAGGCTCGATCCACCCAGGCGTTTTATCCGAAAATCACATTGAGCGGATGTAAGTGTTTCTTTTTCTGCCTTTTCAGAAAATGATCGTATGATCGCCTTTTTTGCAAAAAGATAAGTGGAAGCAGAAGTTACAACAACAATTAATATCAGATAAATAATGGATACTTTCTTTGATAGCAGGGCAGTCATGGCAGAGGAATTTTGAACAAAATTATATCAAATATTGGTTGGCAATTGAATATAACAGTATTTTTTTTTCGATAAGAATTAAGCTGAATCGAAATGACATTGCCCAAAGGGTTCATCAACACACCCTGCGAGAAACCTTTTGCTTGGAATGTCGGATGCCCCGAAGGGGAGCCTTTGGCTTGGGATGTCGGATGGGGATTGAGAATGTCCCCCTTTGCAAAAAGGGGGTGTCCGCCTAAGGCGGACGGGGGATTTTTGGCGATCTTCGGAAAACGTAGGAGTAGCAAATTTAAGGACAGGCTCCAGTAGCCTGTCCTTTCATCGTTCAACTATTAATCAAACAATTCGTTTAACCAGCTTTTTTTTCTGTGATTTTTATAATAATCATGCTGATTGTGATTTTCATGACGATCATGATTGTCAGAATGATGTTTAGGAGGATAATTTGCATCATTACCAGGTGTTTGTGACGATTTCTCAATGATCTTGTCAAGTTCACCTCTGTCGAGCCAGATTCCCCGGCATTGTGGACAATAATCTATTTCAATTCCTTGTCTTTCTGACATTACTAAAGGAACATTGCAGTTTGGACAATTCATAAGTCTGTTTTTTTTGGTATCGTTTTATTATTTATTTACTGATAGCCCTGAAATCTGGCATGTGTCGAATTATTCTCCATTGAGACATGGCTCATGTAGAATTTCTAACCCCGGAAATTTTAAATGTTAATTTTTTGGCGGTTGCCAAATTCGAATAAGTAAACTTCTGATAATGAAAGTGCCCTGGAATATCAGCATACTCGCAGTTGGTTCTAAAAACAGGTTATAATCAGTGGATTGAAGAACCTGATCATCTTCAAATAAATCTGTATGTGAAACTAAACAATCTTTTTTGCCGGAATTCACTTCAGATAATTCAAAGCAAGATGGATGATTACTATAGCCAGAATAGGAATGCAGCCCGTAGCATAACAGGACTACAGTGACAATCACCAATTTGAATGCTATTTTACCAGTTAATTTCATTACTCAGCAAATATACTCTCAACTTAAATGGCTAATTTGAGTTTTATGTTAAAAATAATTAATACCTAACTTGCCAGCTAGTTCTGCTGCAAAGCCTTCGTTGAGTCAGTTTTCTTTCGTCTATCTTTGTCAATGGCGAATATCTGCAGTTATGAAATCCTACCTGACACTTCAATTAAGGATGCTAAACAGGCATCTGGAGGAAGCCGGGCTTCAGCCATGGGTTGGGTATCCATTGTTTTTACTGGCTTTCACCGGATTATCAGCATATCTCTTTCACAAAACAACCTTTGCCCCATACTTCTACCTGCTCTTCGCGTTGTCAATAATTTCAAGCCGATCCGAGAAAAACCGGAATGATTTTCTTAAGACTTGCTTCACGACGAACAATTATTACAGGATCCGCCTGGTTGAAAATGTTCTGATCTCCCTTCCTTTCGTCTTTTATCTTGCCTGGGAACAAGAATGGATTCCCATTTTGCTCCTGCTATCTTTATCCGGGATCATGGTTTTTAATGCTCATACAATTCAACTGAACTATACCATTCCTACTCCTTTTTCGAAGCATCCATTTGAATTTTCAGTAGGTTTCAGAAAGACCTTTTTCCTCCAGCTTTTTGCTTATTTTCTCACTGTAATGGCAATAATTGCAGGGAATTTTAACCTGGGCGTTTTTTCCCTGGCTTTATTGTTCCTGACCTTTTTCACTTTCTATATTGAGCCTGAAAATGATTTCTATGTCTGGGTGTACAAAAAAACTACAAGCGGGTTTCTGATGGCAAAAATCGGAAGGGCATTGATTCAATCGAGCCTACTTACCTTGCCGGTTATGATTGCAATATGGTTTTTATTGAATGGTGACTGGCAAATACTCCTGCTCTTCCAGGGAATGGGTTATGTATTTCTTGTCGCAGCGATCCTGGTAAAATATGCTTCCTATCCCGATAAAATGTACCTTCCTTATTTGGTTTTATTAGGATTGAGTATCTATTTCCCGCCTCTTTTGCTTGGATTGCTTCCATTTTTATTTTTTAAGTCGAATCAACACCTGAAGGAACTACTCGGATGATCAGAATTGATACACTATCAAAAAGTTTTGGCGCACTTGTGGTGCTGAAGGACATCAGTTTCAGCTTTGAATCGGGCCTGGTTTACGGAATTGTCGGACAGAACGGCGCAGGTAAAACAACCTTGTTCAGATGTATCGCCGGACTAGAGAAATATGAGGGCAATGTCATCTATGACTTAGGAAATCTGAAGGACCACCTTGGTTTCCTGATGACCGAACCCTTCTTTTTCTCCAAAATCACGGGAAAGGAATATATCCGGTTACTATGCCAGGCCCGGGGTAAAGACCCTGGTGATATAGATCAGCGCAATATCTTTGAACTGCCGCTTGACCAATATGCTTCCACCTTTTCAACAGGTATGAAGAAGAAACTGGCCCTCACTGCACTGCTGATGCAGGAAAATCAATACTTTATCCTGGATGAACCTTTTAATGGTGTGGATATACAGAGCAACCTGCTGATCACTGATATTATTCATACTTTGAAAGCCCTGGGCAAAACAGTCATCATGTCGTCACATATTTTCCAGACTCTCGTAGATACCTGCGACGAAATTCTATTGCTTGATAAAGGTATGATTACCAAAATAGTGGGGAAAGGAGATTTCTCTGAATTAGAAAAGGAGATGAAAGAGGTGAGTATCGGCAATAAGATTCACTCAATTGGATTAAAATAGAGGAATGAATTGCCTATATAGTGGATTAGAAGCTATGAAGCTTTGAATATTCAGGATTGTGATGAGGCTATTGAATACTCTGCATTTCAGCAGATGCAAAGCCCATGATTCTTACCCTTTGATTTTAACAAATTCCTGCTTTTTCCAGTAAGTGAGGCTTCTCCACAGCCATTCCATTGGTCCGTAACGGAATTTCTTCAACCAAATCAGTGATACCAGCATCAGGATCAGCCAAATCGCCGGTACCATCATCAGTTGATAGGAGCGGTTCACTTGTCCGAACAACCCCAGTCCATGACCATAAAATAAGAAAGTACAGATCAATGTCTGGAGGATATAGTTAGAAAAAGCAGTTCTTCCTACTGCGGCAAGTGTGAATTGAAGGTTCCTGACATGGCTTGATTTGCTGATCAGCATAATAACACCGATATATCCGAGAGATGTTATCACACTTCCCAGGTAATTGAAATGACGCCCCATGAACATGGAAAATCGCATATTCCAGTCATTTTCAAAATTAAGTATCACCCCAATGCCACTGATAAAACTTCCTATCAGGATTCCTGCGGCGCCCAATACCAGGTAGTTTCTTTTTGAAAAATGCGCTGTGATCAGTTCCCATTTGAATAATGCCATTCCTAAGAGCATCATCGACATGACCCTCCAGAAAGTCTCCATCAGGAATAAACTTGTCTGGGAAAATATTGCTCCCGGAACCCGATATTCCATTTGTTCAATCCAATTGCCCTGCATAGCAGTCACTTCCTTTGCAAGAGAAGGCTGATCAGGTTTCCAGTTTTGAAGGATTTGATTATAGGCACCTTCCGACCAGTATTCAGTTGAAAGTGGACTCAATGTATAGAAGATGACCGGCATGATGAAGAACAGGGCGCTTATCCAGACCAGGGTAGCAGGCTTTTTGTTACGGAAAAGAAAGGCCAGCATCCCACAAAGGCTTAAGGCTACTAAGATGTCACCATGCCAAAGCAGGTAAGCATGCATGAGCCCGAAGATGAGAAGCCAGAACATTCTGCGATAGTGTAATGGGCCAGGGCGAAGACCCCTGGATTTAAGATTGCTTGCAAAAATCACAATTCCGGCCCCAAACAGCATAGCGAAGATGGATAAGAATTTCTCACTGGCAATCATATGACTGATGGCCCATGCCCATTTACTAATCGGTCCGAAACTTCCATATGCGGTGGGATTTAAATAGGCAGCACCAGGCATAGAGAAACTCTGGATATTCATAATCAGTATCCCCAAAACAGCGAAACCTCTCAACATATCGAGAGCACTGATCCTGTCTTTGGTATCGAGTGGGGAGGCAAAACTCCGGGCTTGTTGATTCATTTTGTCAACAATTAGATGAGTAAAACAGTATGGATGAGTATAGGAGTGATCCTTAGCTACCGGATGAAGAGACTTCAACCTGGTTTAGAATTACAACATAATTCTTCCCATATTTTTTAGCACATTTCGGACATGTAGTATACCACATGTACCACTTTTTAATTGCCAGTCCTTTAACAAATGCTTCCTTCTTATAATCATCACACCATTTCCCTGTATCCTTGAAAGGGCCTTCATATACTTTACTGTAGAAAAGTCCGCTCAGACTCGTATTATTTGCCCCTGTAATGGGTTTATCCACAGCAAGGAAAAGGTTCATATTCCATTTACTGGTATGATCAGACAAGCACAGCCAGTCAGGGATTGTACCACTGGCATTTCGAACCCTAAGATCGAGTTTTTTCATTACACTGCCAAAATTTATTGGCATGAAGAAAAAGGTTCTGACTTTTGCTTTAATAAATGGCTTCTCATGCCATTCCAGGAGTTTATCATCCCATAAGGAGGGATCAAAAGGAGGGCAGCATTCCCCGATTTGCTCTTTAATTGGATTCATCTGTATGGATTTTGAAGGTTAGCAAGAATAACTTACCTTCTGTTGCTGCTTACTTCCATTCAGTAAATCCTAAAAATATCCGTAGTGGTATTATGATTGTCCGCCAGGAGAATAACCTTGCCTGTTCGCTATTTTATACATTCGTATCATAAATAGGAACATCCAGGCGATCAAAAGCAGTCCACCCGGAATTGCAAAAATAAGAGCCAGTGTTCCGGAAGTACTGCTGGTTGTAACCAGGAAAGTATAAAGCAACATAAGGGTATTAGCGATCAGCCCCACTAATGCTGTAGTCCGGTTAAAAATCCGGCCTTTCATCATTGCGAGCGACATTAATATTCCGGCTAATGAGGATAGGGCAGCTCCCATAAAGGCACCGGGACTTCCATGCGCACCTTTTGCAAGAATGGCTTCCCCTGCACCTAAATAGATATTCCGTAAAATCTCATTATTGGTGGATTTCCATTTCACACTCAGCTCATACATGCTTAAAGCAGGGTTGCCGGATACAAAGATGCTGCATCCAATGATGAAAACAACCAATGCAAGAAATGCAAGTCCGCGGGAATTCTTGCGCATTATTGCAAACAGGGCAAAAAAGACCGGGATCAGAAGCAGTTGAATGAACATATTCAATAGATCCAGATGATAAAGCCCTCGCAACGGATTGTCGCGAAGTTCAGTGAAATGATTCTCGGCAGCGTAATTGACAGCACCTTGAGTAACTCCAGTTGTTGAACCCAGAAGGATATCCAAAAGTACCCCTAGTATCACAAGTAGAGTAAATAAGCAACCTGTCGTATACATACCTCTCCAGGAATGATCCGAATGTTCCATGATAACTATATTCAAAGATGAAATAAAATATGACTAAGAATCAGTAAAAATAGAGAGAAAATGAGTGTTTCCATGTTGTACCCGAAATAAATATTATAAGCAAAGACGATAAAACACTAAATCACAGTTTAAGGGCATGAAATTGCAAATCTGAGACTTGAAAGTACCGTTAATAATGTTCTTACCCTGCTATATCTTCGGGATCAACCCTATTTCGGGATTTTGGTCCGCCAGCTGGCGGATGGTTTCAGGCTTCTTCGTAGGCTTTTCTCAGCCCGGGAATCGAGAGCTTATGCATCTGCATCAATGCTTTCATTACCCTTTCTGACCGGGCTTCATTAGTGTC
Source organism: Bacteroidales bacterium (assembly GCA_016707785.1). NCBI lineage: Bacteria > Pseudomonadati > Bacteroidota > Bacteroidia > Bacteroidales > Bacteroidales bacterium. The sequence goes on from JADJGZ010000044.1 coordinate 8,329, forward strand.
GCTTAGATATTCAGCAAGGATATCCGGCACTACCTGCCACGAGAGTCCGAATTGGTCTTTCAGCCATCCACACATTTCCTGTTCTCCCCCTTCTGAAAGGCGATCCCAGTAATAATCAACTTCTTTCTCAGTTGCACAATTGATTACAAAGGAGATAGCTGGTGTGAAACTGAAGTGAGGCCCACCGTTTAAAGCAGTAAAAGTTTGTCCAAGCATTTGGAAACTGATGGTCATTACCTCCCCTTGCTTCACCGGGTTGTCTTTACCGAAGTATAAGGTTTTTAAAATTTTCGAATCTTTGAATACGGAAAGGTAGAAGTCGACGGCCTGCTGGGCGTTGTGGTCAAACCATAGGAGAGGAGTGATGGAGTTCATAGCGAAGGATAGTTTGGGTTTGGTCAATCACAAATATACCTTTATAAACAATCAAAGGCCATGTTTTGATCAATTGGCCTCAATGACTGGTTTTAAGGCCCAAGTCCCAAGAACCAAAATCCAAAATGTAAAAACCAAAATCCAAAATCCAAAATGCAAAATGTAAAATGTAAAATGCAAAATGTAAAGTTAGATGTTACTTTTTCATTTATTCTGTGTTAAGTGTTTATATTCAGCTAAATAAAAAAAACACTAAATAAAGAACAATAAACTCTCAATTAATAATTTTTATCTTCAATGCAAATTTATTGAACCACATAGGCACATAGGACACAGTAGAAATTTCCTGGTGTGCCGTCCTATTGTGCTATTCTATTGTGCCAATTGTGTTTGATTTTTCCCTTGCGGTAAATTTCCTCTTCGATGCAAATTTATTGAACCACATAGATCGCCCTCTCTCCATCCCCCTCTCACCCCTCCCTCTCTCCCCTCTCCTCTCCCCTCCCCCTCTCCCCCCTCTCCCTCTCCTCTCCCTCTCTCCCCTCCCCCTCTCGCCCTCGCCCCCTTGCGGTGAAAAAAGACCAATTACCTCATCTTCCTCCCCAGCACCATCACACTCTGAAGCCATTTATCCCTTTGCCCTGCCTCAGAAGACCTCACACTGCCGAAGTAGGAAATCCCCAGTGTCCTGATCCCGCAATAGGCCAAAATTCCTTTCCTCAGTTGCCAGGTAGCGGGTTGACGGATCATAAGCTTATAATACCATACCGGCTGATCCATAGTGGTGATGATCCTCGAAGTCTTATTCGTCAGCAGCTTATCCCAGAATATTGAGTTTTCCCTGTATGCAAAAGCCATTCCCGGCAGGAATAAGCGGTCGATAAAACCTTTCATAACTGCCGGAAAACCATTCCACCAGAGCGGGAAGACCCAAACCAGGTGATCCGCAGCTTTTATTCTCTCCCAGGCATTTACAAGGTCGGGTTCATGCTGCATGCGCTTGCTATAACCAAATTGCAGGTTAGGGTTGAATTCCAGTTCTCCGAGGTTAATCATTTCAACACTGGCGCCACTTTGTTCTGCACCTTTCCTGTATGCTTCTGCCAATGCATAGCTAAAACTTCCTTTAAAGGGATGTCCGTTGATAATCAATATCTTTTTCATGGTAAAAATTTAATCAAGGCAAAAGTAGAATTGCCCAGTGGAGCGGGAAAGGACAAATGTCCGGAAATGAGGAACTGCGAATTATTGGCTTATATGAAAGAAATCCTGGAGATAATGAAGATTAATATGCTTTGCCTGGTGCCTTTTTATCGTATCCGGATGATTCAAAACAAACCTGCAACCAGGTATAAAGACACATCTCCTGAGAAATTTCACATGCAATATTTACAGTATCACATTGAGTGCATGAATACTATTTTTTTTCTCAGTGCGTCATAATTCCCAATCACTTTACTGCATTGATACTGAGGGCATAAAAATGACCATTTGCATCGCCAAAATAAAGGGTGTTACCGTCGACAAGGGGATCGGACAGTATTGAGCCCAGCGACTGGATTTTCTTTTCCGATTCCAGGTACTTCTCACCATAGATGTTAAAGTCGCTCCGGAAATGATCATCCGAAGCATAAATTTCAGAATAGTGTTTCCGGCTTTCATCCGTCTGAAATACTGAATTGATCGCGCCTGTATCAGGATTCACGAAATAGAGTTTGCCGTTGAAACAGCCAAAGACAATGCTATTCTCAATACTGCAGGCTGTGCCATATACACGCATATTCAGCGGTAAAGTCCACTTCACTTCAGCTGTTTGAGCATCCATGCAATGGAAACGATGTGAGTCGGAAGTGCCGAAATAAATATTGTTTCCATAGACCAGGGGGGTAGCAATTATCCAGCTTCCGGGTTCATTCTTTTTCCACTTTTCAACCCCGGTTTCAATATCCAGTGCATATAAACTATAATCGCGGCTGCCAAAAAGAATGAGATCTTTGAAAATTACTGCGCTCTTCTGTATTTCTCCCAAAGGGAAGTCACTATTCCCCTTGGTTTTGAATTTCCATTTTAGTTTTCCATCTGCCGCATGCAGGGCATAAAAATAACCGTCATAACTGCCAATATAAACTATGCCACCTGAAACAACAGGGGAGGCATGTACAATTCCGTTTGTTTTATATTTCCAGATACAGTCACCTGATTGAGCATTAAGGGCATACACACAGCTGTCGCCACTCCCGGTGTAAACAATTCCGTTTTCAATAATCGGGGATGAAATATAGTAATCCCAGATGTCGTATGTCTGTTCCCCCCTGGTTTTATAGATCCAGTTTAGTTTTCCGGATTTTTCATTCACCGAATAAATATTTCCATCCTTACTGGAAAAATATACACTCCCGTGGTAAACAGCCGGTGTGGAATGAACTGCATCCTGTGTCTGGAATTTCCATTGTATTTCACCCGTGGTTTTATTGAGCGAATAAAGGTTCATATCGCCACTGCCGAAAAACACATTGTTGCCGCTAATGGCAGCCGAGGAATAAATTGCTCCGGCTGTGGTAAACTTCCAGCGCAATGAGTCCTGGGCACTTAAGTTTTGTAAACTGATAAGGATGAAAGCGATGATTGTTATGTGTCTGATATTCATGGTATTGGAATTGTATTGAATAAGGAGCCGACTTGCTTTTTAGTATTTGCTCCAGAACCTGTAACCTACGCGAATAACCGGTGCAAGATCAGTATTAGGAATTTTGTAAATGGTTCCGTTAAAATCAGCAGTTTGATCAGCACGAAGATAGATATGAAATCCGGGTTGAAGGTAAATAAGCCGGCCAAAGCCCTCCCAAAATGGTCTGTGTATATCTCTTTTAAACCTGTCCGCTATTTCAAGGTTGATTCAGGAGAAAACTTCGGTTTTCCAGGAGTGTTTTTTGCGTTTGAAATCGGGGCTTTCCGCAGGCGGCTCATAAGTACCTCATAATTACACTACCCTTAGTAGGGATCGGTGCATCGGGAAGTCTTCATGCTTTTTTCGGTTGGGGGTTTAGAAATGTGCCTTTTACTGAATCAGTCTGCGCTTGAAGGGCTGTTGCTATCAGCATAATGGCCGCAATCATGAAGAGTTTTGTTTTCATATCATAAGTGTTTAAAATTATGATACAAAGGAAGGCCGAAGAATTGTTTCAGTTGCTCCACATTTGTTACCAAATTCTCCTAATCGAAGATTTCTTTCCTGATTCTGCTTAGCGACTTTGGAGCAATGCCTAAATAATTGGCGATATGATAGAGCTGCACTTTCTGAATGATCCCGGGATGCTTTTTTAAAAGATTCTCATAACGCTCCTTAGCTGAAAGCACCTGGAGTTGGACAGTTTGTTCCACTATCTTTAGGTATGCCTGTTCGGTTAATAATCGTCCGAGTCGTTCAATTTTTGGCACTTTAACATAAAGGTCATTTAAATCCTGCTGCATAATCACGAAGATTTCGGTATCTTCAATGGCCCTGATATTAATGGTTGAAGGCTTATTTGTCAGCCTGCTCTGATTGTTGTTTACCCAATCTCCTTCAAAGGCAAAATCAGTGGTGATCTCATCACCGTTTTCGATGATTTTGGAATAAATAAGCCGGAACTGACAAATCCAACAAAATTGCATACCTGGCCTTCTTCCAGGAAAAAATCATTCTTCTTCAATCTCCTTAATTCAAAAGCAGTGCTGAAAATCTCAATCTCTTCATCCGACAGTGAAACGAAGGGGTCAATGCTTATTTTAATTTTCTGAATTTTGTCCATGGAAGCAGTCAGAGTTTGTTTTAAACTTATTGAAAGTGAAAAATAAAATTGAACATTTGAATTATAAGGTAATTACATAGGATGTATCGACTGAATACCTTGTGAAAGCCTTGACGAAATTCAATTAAGTCCGAAATTATCGGCCAGGATTAATCCTGAAGTTGGGTAATTCTACCTGCAATCTTACTTTTGCCTGCAGAGCGTTGAAAACCCGTATTAAGGTGTCGATGGTTACATTACTGGCATTGCTCTCAATCCTCGATATCTGAGATTTCTTTACCCCAATCAGTTTGCCCAACTCTTCCTGTGTAAGTTTGCGTTCCTTCCGGGACTGTTTGATGGCCAGGCCAATGAGCTCAAGTTGTAATTCATATTCAAACAGATCACGCTCAGGGGTGCCAATCACCCCAACAAGCTTGTCCTGAACTTCTTCTAAAGTATGTGTTTTCATTTCCAATAGAATTAGCTTTTTGGATTCCTGTTTCTGACCATTCCAGGAAATAAAACATTAAATCAAAGATATAAAAGTTGCGTTATATGTAAACAACCTTATTAAATAATCCTACCTTATAATCGGTTATTTGCCATAAAGTTTCAAACTCACATTGGATAATGAAGGCTAATCGCCAGATAATTAAATCATTGTGAGCGCAAGTATCCTGGAGACTTAGTGTTAATTATCTCATTTTAAGAACTTCAGTATAGTTACAAAAATGTATAATATGAATGAGCCCTTTTCACCCCACCAGCTCTATCCTGTTGCCCTCCACATCAAGGATCACGCTCTCAAAATAGCCATCACCGGTGCGGCGTGGCTCCCCGACTACCTTAAAACCATCCCTGCGAAGGGTTTCAGTTAAAGTGAGAACGGCTTCTTCCGATCCCAGCTTAAAGGCAATATGGGTAAGGCCCTGCTGATGTTCTGCCGCCACAGGGCCACTTACTGCAGGCTTTCTCATCAGTTCCAGTGCTGCACCTTCTGCGAAACGGATAAAATAGGATTCAAACTGCTTTTCTGCATTGATATACTTTTCATTGCTCACCCCATTAAAATACTTGACATAGAAGCTTTTCAAGGCTTCCAGGTCTTTAGCCCAGAGTGCAATATGTGCAATATGCATAGAAAATTCAGTTTTGAAAAGATTAAGGTTTTGCCGCGAATGATGCCTGCCTCAGGATAGTTTTACCCAAAGGTATCATTTCTAATTTTTCAATTTTCTGTGTATTGAGGTTTTTCAGATTTATTATGATTTTCCCGTCTTTATAAGTTGCCTCGTGTCCTTCGATATAGGCATACCTGCTTTGATCCCCGGGTGTATAATAGAGGTCTTCAAAACCGGGGGCATAGATTTTACCTTTGATCTCATTGCCCGGAATAGGCAAGGCATATACCAAAGCCCCGTAACTGAAATACTTCTCATGGTTTAAATCCTCTGTTACCCGCACCTCTGCAGGGAATTCAATTTCCACTTCTTCATTTTCCGCAAATAGACGCTCAATGACAATGAAACCCTCTTCTATGACGTATTTTTCTTTGGTAATAAGGGTTTCAGCCCAAAGAGGTTTCTTTATTTTTAAACGGAGCAGCGTGGGCTTCTCAACCTTAATCCTGAACTGTACCCGGTTTTCATAAGGGTAACCGGTGATTTCATCTATGCTTACAGGTATTCCTGCTACTTTAGTTTGAAGGGTATTAGGTGCCAGGACTGCCGCCACCAGCGTATGCTCATCTTCTTTTAACCAGCATGACTGCAGGAAATAGGGTGATATCCTTCCTGCATTCGGGACACAACAGGCAGCTACATCCTGGTGGACAGCTGAATACTTATAACGGGTCTGATTCCTTCCTGCTTCTTTTTCACCGTTTTTCGTCCCCATCATTTCATATGAATTGTCGGTCTTCAGGTAGGCAATGCAGGAATGCTCAGGATTCCGGCTGCCCTGGGATGCATTATAAAAGATGGTTTCCATCACCTCTGCTGCGCTGATGTCACCACTTTTCTGAAACAGTACCGAATAACTATCCAAAAGTTCATGTAACGAACAGTATTCGTATCCGGTATGTGTTGCATCTGCATGACGTCCCGCGATCCATTCATCGCCAACAGCTCCTCCCGAGGGAGTAGTGCAGTCTGCTATCCTCTGACGATAGATCTGCAGGGCCTGCTGCAGCTGGGGCTTCCCTGTCGCATAAGCAGCCACTGTGAGCGGACGCATATGCTCATAGGTATGCACTCCATGCGATTGAAGTTTGTAATTGGGATCTAAAATATTCCTTAACTGGGCATCCTTCTCAGAGGAATGGTTTTCCGAAAAATTGAAATACAAAAAGGCAGCATATTCGCTGTATTTGCGGTCGCCGGTTAACTGGTACATCCTGTCAAGTACATCAGTAAAGGTCAGGCCATGGGCCACACCTCCTGAAAAATCAGTGCCTGCAAAAAAAGGCTGTGACTTATCCTTTGGGTAGTTCCTGATCACATCATCCACCGCCCTGATCAATGCATCCCAGACTCGCCGGTCCTGTGTGCATTCATAATAAGCAAGCAAGCCCCGGTGCAGGGTTGCCTTCGACCATAATTCGCCATTTTCTCCTGTAAATTGATAGCGAAGCTCCTTATCATAAATTCCCAGGTACCCATCTTCATCCTGCGTACTCAATATCTTGTCAATGTAAGCCTGCACATTTTGTTTTGCCTGCTGGTCATCCAGTAACAGGGCATATCGGATATAGCCGTCCCACCAGTTCGACTGAGTTTCGGAATTCCACCATTTGTATTGTTCATCGCCTCCAACATCTCCTTCCTTAAGATTCCCAAGCTCTTTCACACTGCTGTTTTTGTGCAATCTCCCTTCACCGTAAATAGGGTCTTCTACCAGGTCAGGGATAAGTTTGCCGAGGTTGCCGACGAAACCCTGAAGGTCCTTTTCCATCTGCGTTTTTAGCCAGCCTGTGGGTTTTATGCTTCCAAATGGCAGTCGCTGGTATTTTTCCTGTAATGGCTGGTTCTGTCCATACAGATGAAACATGCTTACGAAAAGCAATAATGTTGATGCGATGGTTTTCATGGTGTTATTTATTGGTCATCTCAAAAATTAAATTCCCCCCGCCCATGATCTGTTGGTAAGTAATGAAGGGTACATCGATTTTCATCCCGTTAAAAAATGCCTGTCCGGCAAAGATATTTTCCTTAGAAAGGTTGCGTGCTTCCATTACGAATGTGCTTCCATCGGAATGTTTGAGGGTAGCCTTTTTTACATTCGGAGTTCCTAATACAAATTCACTACTTGAAGGGTTCACAGGGTAGAAGCCAAGGCTCGACAATATATACCAGGCCGACATCTGCCCGCAATCGTCGTTGCCAATCATTCCATCCGGTGTATGGCTGTAAAATTCATTGAGTACCCGGTGAATGTGCTTTTGCCCGGTCTTTGGTTCATCAGTGTAAGCATACAGATAAGCCACGTGATGGCCGGGTTCGTTTCCATGGGCATACTGGCCGATCATGGCTTCCTGTCCCAGGAATTTATCAGGATTTTTCGCCTCAATCGTGAAAAATTCATTGAGCTTCGTTGCAAAGGCTGCCCTGCCTCCCAAAAGAGCCGTCATTCCTGCAATGTCGTATTGTGCCGGGGTCCAGAAATATTGCCAGGCATTGGCTTCAGTGTAATCACCGGGATTATTCATAGGAGAGGTGGCAGCCAGGGGGTCGAAGGGTGTACGCCAGTTCTGATGGCTGTCTTTACCCCTGAATAGCTTCGTTTCCTCATCAAAAAGATTTTTATAGTAATCTGCCCGCTTATAAAACCCTGAGGCCAGTTGGCTTTCTCCCAGTTTCCCGGCAAGTTCAGCTACACACCAGTCGTCGAAACCGCTCTCAAGGGTGCGGGAAACTGCTTCATTATCCAGTTTGTCGAATGGATAATAACCGTATTGATTGTATAATTCCCAATCAGAATTAATGTGACTCAGTGTGGATGTTTCTGCCATTGCTTTCAGCGCCTCTTTCTGACTGAAGCCTGTAAACCCGTTATTTACTGCCGATAAAATCATCGGAATTGCATGGTTGCCGATCATGCAGTAGTTATCCTGCCCCCAGGCTGTCCAGATGGGAAGGAATCCTGCTGCCTTGTGATGTTGCAGCATTGTGTTGATGATCGCATCGATTTTTTCGGGTGCAAGGATCTGTAACAGTGGGAATGCACCCCGATAGATATCCCATATGGAAAGGGTAGAATAATACTCCTTGCCCGCTGCCTGCATGACCCTATTATCAGCCCCCCTGTATTTCCCATCCACATCTGCTATGTTCGAAGGCTGCAGCAGGAAATGGTACAATGCGGTATAGAATACGGTCTTTTGTCTTTCTTCGGCTTCTATGTCAATGCGATTCAGGTACTTAGCCCAGGCCTCACCGGCACGAAGCCTTACTTCCTCAAAATTCCAGCCCGGGACTTCCGTCAGGAGGTTTAACCTGGCACCTTCGACACTCACTGTTGACAAGGCTATTTTTGCCTGTAGAACCTTAGAATCATCCAGCTGAAAATGGAGCAGGTACCTTGGAGCTCTTTCTTTCCTGGCCTTAGGTAGTTCTTCAATGCCTGAAAATGGCCGGTCAAATTGCAGGCAAAAGAAATACCTGCGTTCCACCCAGTTTTTTGTGTGGCAAAATCCTGAAAGGGTTTGCTGATCTTCAATGGTAACCTCCGATTCCAGCACCAGGCTATCCGTAAGGAAGCGAAGTCCATGCTGGAAGTCTGCCAATACTGCAGCATCCTTCCCGGGATAGGTGTATTTATGAAATGCCACCCTTTCAGAACAGCTAAGCTCTACTCTCACATCATCTTTCTTAACAACGGAGTAATAGCCCACAGCTGCCTTTTCGGATTCTTTGTAGTACCTGTTTTTCAGGCTTTCATCCCGACTGCCTGCAAAGGGCAGAAGCAGCACATCGCCCATTTCACTGATTCCTGTCCCACTCAAGCGGGTTTGCGAGAAACCAAGGATGATGCTGTCATTATACTGGTATCCGCTGGTATAGTTCCAGCCCTGTCCGGTATTGTCGGGGCCGGGCTGAACCATTCCAAAGGGCAGGGAAGGGCCGGGGAAAGTATGGCCGGTGCCCTCGGTTCCTATAAATACATTCACATACCGGGCGTTTCCCTGGCCTGCTGCCATCATAACCCACGCCATGACAAAACTCAGAAGTGCAGTCCTCATCCTGCTATTTTTATAATACACAAATATGAAAGGATTTTGCAGGGAAACATTTAACCGGATTGTCATAAAATTGTGTAATATTACCATCCATGATTCATGAAAGTAGATTATTTTGATAATATAGGCAAATGAAACCCTCGTTTGAACAGCTGACAAAAGGGATAGGGAGTTCCATTTCGGTGACAGGACTGAGTTTGCCGGGGTTTGAAGGGCCTTATCATTTTCACCCTGAAATGGAACTTACCTGGATTCAGCAGGGTACAGGGAAGCGCTATGTGGGCAGCAAAGTTTCGGAGTTTGAGAAGGATGACCTTGTCCTGCTGGGTGCCAATATTCCCCATTGCTGGAAAACTACGGGTGAAACACCTGAGGGCAGTGCCCGTGCCATGGTCATACAGTTTCGGCAGGATTTTGCGGGCGATGCTTTTCTGAACCTGCCGGAACTGGGTAAGATTCAGAAGTTATTTGAAAAAGCGAAAGCCGGGATTTTAATCAAGGGAAAAACCCGGAAGCAAATCATTACCCTCCTGAAAGCCTTGTCGGGGGCTGACAGCCTTCAAAAGCTGCTAAAATTGCTGCAAATACTCGATTTAATCGCCTCTTCAGACGAAATTGAAGTCATTGACCCCCTGTTTGCCGGACTTTCGCCTGTTTCAAACGAGGCAGAACGTTTCCATAAGGTTTTCAGTTACCTGATCGACCATTATCAGCAGGAAATCAGTCTGCAAACCATAGCTGGGATTGCCAACCTCACACCCACATCCTTTTGCCGGTACTTTAAGGAGGTTACCCGTAAAACCCTGGTAGAAATAGTGAATGAACTCAGAATCAACCTGGCTTGTCAGCTGCTTCGTATGTCAGTAAAACCTGTAAATGAGATTTGTTTTGAATGTGGTTTTGGAAATATATCGTACATTCCATTAGTAAGCATATTCATCAGGTTTTATGGTCAGGTATTGCCGGCTTCTTCAATTCCAAACCTGATTGCTTCTTCCAGGACATCGGTATTTATGTCGTTCAGGGTCTTGAATTTTATGCAATACCCTGTCACTTTTGCCTTCCCCAGCCTGCTTCCATAGGTGTTGGCAAGGAATTGTTTATCGCTGATTCCCAGTATATAGACTGAAATTCCCGTGGTATTGGCACTGAGGCCTATCCTGAAGAAATCCTTGCTCTTGCCATTGGCATAGCTGATAGTCTGTAGGCCATAACCGATGGTAGGATTGCTGACAACCTTATTTTCTTCGTTTATCCCGGTATCGAACCACAACCTGCCTTCGGGAATAATCTTCAATACCAGCCGGTGTAATGCCAGCATTTCGGTTTGTTTGGGTTCGGGCAGACTTTCAATATGTTGGTTGATTTGTTGCTGTATGTTCATGAGGATTGGTTTATAAGAAAACCGGGTTGTCAAAGTTTTGTTTAGCATGCCAGATTCCGGATAATTAAGGTTCTGTGGATAAAGGTAGGGGAGTTTTTGGTTTGATGGATGAAGGGAGAAGGAGAGTGGGAGAGTGGGAGAGTGGGAGAGTGGGAGAGTGGGAGAGTGAGGGGTGCGGGAGTGGGGAGGTGGGGAGTGTATCAGTATTCCTGGGAAATTATCTTTAATTCAAACTTTTGGCTATTACTGAGGATTAGTGATTTGTAAGCTCGGCACGGCAATGGCTCGGCAGATGGAACGCGCCTGCCTGACGGCGAGGCAGGGATGACGCGGATTTCAACGCGGATTTACACGGATTTAATTCATCTAATTGGAGGACCAACAACCTATATCAAAGTCCCAAGTCCCATTCGCCAGCTGACGAACCAAAATCAAAAATCCATCCCCCAATTGGCGGACAGTAGTCAGAATAGAAAATTGGCCATATTTGGAGTTGGATGGGTTCTTGGAGAATCCTTTTTAGACAATCTCTAAATGTTTTTTGTCATTCAAATAATAATATTTCAGTCCCATAGGTACCTTGGCATTTCATCCTTAATCTGATACGTTTTTTCTCTGATCGCTTTTTGAATCCTTTCTTCACTGTTTCCCTGATCTTCAAGATTCATCGATACAGAGGTTCTGTGAACAATTTCTTTTGCCAGCTCCAGGGCTCTTTTTTCTATTATATCTTCTAAAGTACCTTTTGGGGTATAAATCCGTAAATGAGTTTTAGGTTTAAAGACTTGCCAAACTGCCTCAGAACTTTAATGGAGATTGTCTCATTCTTTTCTCTTTCTTCAATCTCTTTAATACTCTGAGGAGTAATCTCCATTCTTATTCCCAATTGCCTCATCGACATCCCGAGAGCCTGGCGTATTGAATAGACCCATCCGGAGGACGGTATAACGAAACTTTCAATTTTTTTAAGTTGAAGGACCTTGGAATCTAGTTGTTCCAGAATCAATTTTTGCTTTTTCATAAGGGTATAGCCTTAAAAATGTTGAACAAATATAAGGCTATAGCCTGAAAAATGTATACTTTAGCTAAGAATTATTTTCATTTTCATCTATAATGTCTGCTGTCACGGCAGATGTCACGGCAATGGCTCGGCAGATGGAACGCGCCTGCCTGACGGCGACGGGAGCGGGATTTCGGATTTACGCGGATTTGATTCCAGGATAAATCAGCTAATTGGAGGCCAAAATCCTAAATCAAGGAACCAAGTCCAAATACCAAAATCCAAATTCCAAGTTCCAAGTTCCAATTCCAATCCAAGTTCCAGATTCCAAGATCCAAGATAAAGTCATAGGCTTCAATTCGGGACGTAAGTCTTTACACAGGACTCGCTCATTATTTCCATCACTCATTGGGTGGGTCCGACAATCACATCCTCATCTCCTCATCTCCACATCTCCTCATCTCCTCATCTCCCCATCTCCCCATCATCAAATCGTCAAATTGTCAATCCTACTCTAAGGCTCCCCTTTGGACATCTCCTAATCTCCCATCTCCTAATCTCACATCTCCTAATCTCCTCATCTCCCAATCTCCTCATCTCCCCATCTCCCCATTCCCCATATCCCATCTCGTGGAATTTGTCGAATTGCCAATTGTCGAATTGTCAAATTTCTAAATTTCTAAATTTCTAAATTACCTACCCTTTTCCCAAAACTTAATAACCAACATTTACCTTCCTTCAAAAGTGGCCTCCTGTTTTTCGTAAACCTTGTCAGCAAGGGCAATTTCTACTCCTTCCCGCGGACTGAAATCAGGGGGCCGGGTTTTTGATTTGGTTTGGTATGTAGCTAATTTAATGTGATTGATATCTATGATTTCGTAAATCATAGGAATGATTGCGATAATGGTATCTGCCTGTAGATTGATCAGCAGAATATCTATTTCTTTGGGATTCGCATCAGTGTTATTCCGAAAATGCACTTTCAGGTTTTGCTTTTCATTGATGCATCCTGTTGGCTCTCCATCTGTTATAAAGCTTAAACAACTGTCGGGGGAAAACATGAATCCATCGCCATTCTCTGAATATGCGGTATCCGTCCAGGTGCCATAAAGAAAATCCGGAGCCGGCTGGAAATTGCCAGTTTGAGCTGATGAACTGCTAAATAAGGTAAATAGGAATAAGAATAATACCAGGTATTTCATGGGATGGTTTTATATATGATTGACGTTTTGAATTTATCCACTTAATCAGGCAAAACTACTACGGGCAATTTGTATGAAAAGTAATCTCCATATTGACTTTCATACTGATTCATTGTTTAAAAATAAGGAAATTCATTACACTTTTGGCTGAAAGTTGTGGGATTTGGGCATGAGGAAGATGAATTGCCAGTTGGGGGGATGTATTGGCACGGCAGATGGCACGCGGATGACGCGGATTTCAGCGCGGATTTACGCGGATTTGATTCCTGGATAAATCAGCCAATTGGAGGGCCAAAATCCTAAATCAAAGTCCCAAATTCCAAATCCAAATTCCAACTTCCGGACCAAGATCCAAGTTCCATCCGCCAATCGGCGGACCAAGATCCAAGATCAAGTCATAGGCTTCCAAACAGGAAATTTTCAAACTGACAAATTCTGCCAGTTTACCCCCCAGCCCCCTAAACTAGGGGGAGTTGGACTTTTTGGTGATTGAGGCTTTTCTCCAAACCGATGGTTCAACCCATGAAGAAATTCAAAGTAATCCAAAGATTTCCCATCTACTCATCTCCCCATCTCCTCATCTCCTCATCTCCTCATCTCCTCATCTCCCCATCTCCCCATCTCCCCATCTCCCCATCTCCCCATCTCCCCATCTTTCTTTCTCATCATCTCCTCATTTCCAAGCCAAAGGGTCTCCTTTGGGGCAAATTCATAGCGATTGAGTATAAATTTAGAGATTGGCAAGAAATACTATTTCATTAAGAATTCTATTTGTAATAGATTTTAAAATCTTAGACAGCTTCTGTTATTTTTGAATACTAAAGGTATTTTGAATTATTGGGTGATAAGAACTCTATATTTTTTACCCATTTAAAAGTAGTCAATTATTCTTTAAATCGTTTTAGGTGCTTCCTGATAAAAATAGCTGTGGTAGGTGCTGCCAGGCACAGTATGTTATCAGATACTAGTTCTGTACTCATTGTTGTAAAATAAATGAACAACTTGGAGATGGATCTCCTATTTTATATGAAACAATGGTAAAATTTTGTTCTTCATATAGTGTAAAAGGAGCATGGATTATTGGATAACACACAGCATATATTAAGTCGCCTATCTTAGAACCGCTATTTGTAAAATTTATTAATGAACAATTTGTGGAAGAACCTATTGTCCAATTTATGTAACTAACATTAGAAAAACTGCCTGTTCCAAACAAAAAATCACATTCATTTATTGATACAGTAGGTTTTTTGCCAAAACAAATTAATTCTCCAACAAGATATGAATCAGTAGATTGGTAATTTGTAGCCCGACTATAGTGTATAAATCCATTATAATAATTTATTGAAAATGAATTGTAAGAAAAAGGTAATATTTCGGCCATTTTTATGGTCGATATTGTATCAATACTTTTATGAATGTAAAAACTCAGAGTGTCGACTATTCCGTATCCGGGTTTTGTAACTATGATCGATGCATTTCCATAAGCAATACTATCAACGGAAAATGTACCGAGAGAATCAGGTTTAAAGAATCTCCCTATATTCAGCGAGTCTTTTAAAACAATTGTCACATCGGTAAAGTTTGAATCCAGATTTCCATACTTATTATACATTTTAATACTTCCATATAAGGAGCCTTTTTTAATAGTTGATATTACATTTTTATTAATGTCCTGATCCTTTGAGCAAGATACAGATATAACTACAAGAATTAGCGAAATGAATTCCAATAGATGCAGACTTTTGATTTTCATAATATTATATGTTTATGTGAGAAATGATATTAATTGTGCAAAATGGTTAGCCATCTTCAGCTTTATTAATGTATTATTCTGTCCAACCCTGACATATGCATTTCATTTTGTATTTTATACCGTTGCTGAATCATTTTGAGAAACTACTATGCCTGTGCGCCTCGGTATAACTCAATCTGCAAGAGTCTTGCTTTGTACCAAAGGCTCCCCTTTAGGGCAAATTCATAACGTGATTGAGTATAAATGGATTAAAATTTCCCAAGGCTTTTCAGGATGATTAGAATTGCGAATAGAATCGTTGCTGACAAAGCGAAGACTTTATAGAATTTTGGTGGATTCTCAACGACCTTCGGTGGTTTTTTAAGTTTTATCACCCCATAAAGTACCAGGGTGAAATACAGAAATATTCCAAATGGAATAATGCTGTCCAATAAACTTCCAATGAATTGAAACATAAGCTATTAAATGGTTAAATTAAGAACTGTTTAAAATTCTCAAAATGCAATAAAAATGGAATTCAATATCCAAGCCCAAAATCATCCC
>JADJGZ010000045.1 GCA_016707785.1 Bacteroidales bacterium
GTCTATAAGAATATTGCTTTGCAAATTCATTACGATTGAGTATATTTCCGGTAAGGGTTGTATAGGCGCTATGAGCCTGTTGGGTAGCAGGTGAGTGTTGTAAAGTGAAAGCTTAATCCAGCTTATTTCAATCCTAAGGCTTCAATAATCGCTTCTACCTTCTTTTCCAGTTTGGCGTCTTCAGCTTTAAAATCTTCAAACCTGGCCAGTCGGGCCTTTATACTGAAATAAAACTTAATCTTGGGTTCGGTTCCACTGGGGCGGACAGAAATCTTACTGCCGTCTTCCAGGAAGAACTGTAAAACATCGCTCTTTGGCAGACTGATGGGTGTTTCGGCACCGGTATCGAGCTGCTGCGATTTCTGTAATAAATAATCCTTGATCATAGCGACCTTCATGCCGGCAATCTCTTTGGGAGGATTGGAGCGGTAATTGTCCATCATGGCTTTGATCTCAGCCTGTCCGCTCATGCCTTTACGCACCACATTTACCAGCTTTTCCTTGAAAAGTCCGTATTCGAGGTACATATCAATGAGCATGCGGTAAAGGGTAATTCCTTTGTCAGCAGCCCAGGCAGCACATTCGGCAAAAATGCAGGAGGATACCACAGCATCCTTATCCCTGACAAAATCACCAACCATATAGCCGTAGCTCTCTTCACCACCACCGATAAAGGTCTTCTTGCCTTCCAGGTTGCGGATCACTTCAGCAATCCACTTGAAACCGGTGAGTACATCAAAATATTCAACACCTGCTTTCTTTGCAATATCACTGATAAGCTCCGATGTTACAATGGTCTTCACGATAAATTCATTGCCTGTTAGCTTGCCTTTGGCTTCCCATTGTTTGATGAGGTAGTAGGTGAGCAGGGCGGCAGTTTGGTTCCCGTTGAGAAGTATATAATTTCCATCGAGGTCTTTTACACCTACTCCAATGCGGTCTGCATCAGGGTCGGTGGCAAGGATCAGGTCGGCCTGGATTTCTTTGGCCATCGCAAGAGCCATTTCCATAGCAGCCGTTTCTTCCGGGTTCGGTGATTTCACGGTTGGGAAGTCCCCGTTTGGAGTGGCTTGAGCTTCAACAATATGCACATTATCGAAACCAAATTGCTTCAATCCTTTAGGAACCAGGGTTATACCTGTACCGTGAATTGGTGTGAAAACGATTTTCAGGTCGCGGTGACGGGCTATTACTTCAGGAGCCAGGGTATATTTTGCCATGGTTTCCAGGTAAGCCGTATCTATAAGTTCACCTATAATATTGATTTTCAGATTATCGCCATTAAAGTTCACCTGTTCAAAAGAGGAGATTTTCTGAGCTTCAGTAATAACATTTTTATCGTGAGGGGGCACCAGTTGTGCTCCATCGTTCCAATAAACTTTATAACCGTTGTATTCCTTTGGATTATGGGAGGCGGTTATTACGATCCCGCTATGGCAATGCAGGTACCTGACAGCAAAGGATAATTCAGGGGTAGGGCGCAGTTCCTCGAAAAGGAAAACGAGGATGCCATTCGCTGAGAGCACTTCCGAAGCAATGCGTGCAAAATAGCTGCTATTGTTGCGGCAGTCGTGGGCAATGGCCACACGGATTTCTTCTCCGCTGGTATAGACTTGTTTCAGGTAATTGGCCAGTCCCTGGGTAGCCATTCCGACGGTGTATTTGTTCATACGGTTGGTTCCCACACCCATGATACCCCTGAGTCCGCCGGTACCGAATTCCAGGTCGCAATAGAAACTCTCTGCCAGTTCATTAGGGTCATTATCAATCATGTGACGGATTGCATTTTTGCTTTCCTCGTCTATATTTCCATGCAGCCATTTCTCGGCGCGTTCAAGAATTTTCGGGTCAATGCTCATAATTGGATATTGTTACTGTACGTTACAAATATAGGAAGATTGAAATCAATTGTGAAAGGGGAGAGGAGTTTTTTGAGAAAGGAGTTGGGGAGATGGGGAGATGGGGGGGGGGAGAGGGGGATGGGGAGTGGGAGATGGGAGAATGGGAGATTAGGAGATGCCCCGAAAGGGGGGCCTTGGGCTCCCATGTGCCTGAGTGCATTGAGGGTTCAACTAATGGAACACGAATAACACGAATACTAACACGAATCTTCACGAATAATGTTCAAGTTCATTTGTGAAATAATCGTCAATTAATTGAATTCGTGTTAATTCGTGCAGTTATTCGTGTAATTCGTGGTCTATTATTTTCTGCAAAGCAATAATACCTAAGTTCAAAATTTCTGAATTATCGAGCCAAATATTTCCCTCCGGGAAATAGTCGATATTTATGTGGTTCCCCCCCCAATCCCCAATAAATAGGGGGAGTTGTCTTCCTATGAGTAACAATCATTTCTAACTTGATATATCATCAAACTTGCAATTTATCAAATCTTTGCAACGTTTCTCAGCACCCGGCACCCAGCACTCAGCACTTATTAATCTTTGGAGAGAAGCGAAATCCCCCGCGAATCCATCGCCCGGGTTGAGGGACATTCCCGAAGTCGATGGTATTTACATCCAATAGGTTTGAGCCTTCAACATAGAGAACCCATCCCTTGTATGTCCAGGAAATCCTTGAATCGAGAAGAAAGAAAGGTTGGTAAGCGGATTCTGTTGTTTCTGCAACTCCATTTACATATTTGATATATCCCCCGGCTCGATCCTGGTAGGAGAGGCTCCAATGGGCTGAAACGTTTTTTATAATCCGGTGGCTCAACTGGAAATCTGCTTTATGCTTTAGAATATCCAGAACATATTTTGAGAGAAAATTGTCACTCGATTTATTGGCAGTAATCATGGAATAACCTGCAGATACAGAGGAAATAAAGCAATCTCTCTTAAAGTGACGGTTGAAATCGGAATGGAAGGAGATTTCTGCTCCTGTCAGGTCGACATCTGTGAGATTTTCAGCATGCCATTTCTCTTCAGCAGTTGGTTTTACCCAATCGATCATATTGCTGCCATAGCGCTTAAAGACAGCCAGGTGCCCCGACATCCCATTCTTCAGGAATTTGACCCCACTTTCGATGCTGATAGCTTCTTCCGGTTTCAAATCCGGGTTGCCAATACTTACAGCATCATTATAATAAAGATCGGTAAAGGTAGGCAGCCGGAGTGTGCGGTTTGCCGAAGCATAAATCCTGAACAGCTCATTAAGTTGGTAACCGGCATCCAATCCGGGATAGATTGAAAAACGGCCTTTGATTTCAGCCTGGTAATTGACTAAAAATCCGGCAGATACACTGAAATTCCCAACATATACTGATTGCTCACCAAAAAGTGCAGCATGTACTCTTTCCTTTCCCAAATAGTATTTGGCGGATGCTTCAGAAGGAATGGAAATGGGAACGGAGAGGGAATCTCCCAGTTTATTGGAAACGATCTTCTCATACCTGATATCATAGCCTGCCGTTGTTTTGCCATACTTGCCCTGGATGAAGGTATAGCTGGCATTGGAACCAAGCACGTCTGTTCTGTGGTAATTATGTGATGTATACCAGGAAGGTGGATCACTTCTGAATAGCTCAAATCGGTCAAAATGCCTCCTCCAGTAGACCACAGGTGAGAATCCCGGCTTTTGGGTATTGATCCTGAGTGAGGCAAACAGTGTACGAGTGGCCTCATATTGCAGTGGATACTTAGGAGTATAGAAACTATTGGCACCAAAATCCTTTGAGGAAAACCCTGATTGCATTTCGATTGTGGATTTCCCGGTTTTGATTTTATTGTGATAAAAGAAATTAAACTGCTCAAAATCAGTGTTGGAAATGAACCCATTTGAGGCTGATTTCCCTAAAGCGAACTGATGAGAACTCTGCAAGATTTTTAGGCCTAAAGTTCCATTGACCTTGTATAATCCATGTTCACCTGCCATTCCCGCAATGGCTGCCTGGGGGCAATTCTCAACAGAGGTGATAATATTGATTACGCCATTGAATGCATTGGGGCCAAAGATCCTGGCACCGGCTCCCTGAAGAATTTCAATCCTTTCAATGGCTGAAATATCCAGCGGTAGATCCAGGTTATGATGCCCTGTCTGAGGATCAGTGATATTTACTCCATTAAGCAATATCATTGTCTGATCAAACGAGCCTCCCCGAATACTGATATCAGCCTGTATCCCGAAAGTTCCCCGACTACGGATATCAGTATTCAGCGCATATTCCAGCACATTTTCGATACTCTGCACCGGAAGATTACTGATATCTTCCTTACTGATCACCTGCACAACCCGCATCAGGCGTGAATAGGTGACAGCAGTCTTTTCTGCAGTAATGACCAATGGTTCCAGTTCTTTTGCCGGGAGTAAGGTATCTGCCTGTTGTGCAAAGGAGAGTATGGGGAAGAGTGTAATGGAAATGAGAAAAAGCAGGATTATATTCCTGATGTTCAGTTGATTATATTTCATTAAATAGAAAAGTGGCTTGGTTAAAAGCCTGCAAAGATAATTGCTTTCCTGATTGGTGATTCGTTATAATGCCAGCATTGCCCTGCTTGCAAAAACCAAAATAACAATAATATACATTGCTATCATCGCTACTGTATAGATCCCAATAAAAACGAAAAGACTTTTCAGCCTTTTCAAGGCAGTTGTCATTGTAGTAGTGTTATTATTACGGATAGCCTTTGTGATATTGTTTGAAAAGCTATTGAGGAAGTATAGAGGTATAAAGGTGATTACACCGAAAATGACATAGATAACAGCAACGAAACCTGAGGTTGATGCAGTCACAATTCCTCCCATTCCATCCATTTTATCTCCCATCACATTATAAATCAATCCCAGTGATAAGCCCGCCAGCACTACGAATCCAATACTTATAAAGCCGAGTATTGCAAGGAATTTACCCCATTTTGCTGCGATCGCCAGGTAAGCCACTGATGCAGGGGTTAGTTGAGGATGTCCTTCCTGGGTAAGGTTGTTTTCGGTAAAGCTAGTCTCTGTCATGGCCTGATCAATTGAAATAGTTGAACACTAGAGTAAAAGTAGGAAAACAATGCATATTTCATGCATTCCAGCAAAAAAAACAACATTTCAACCCTTTCTGTTTGTGTAGCAAAAGCCTCAGTGACTACATTGCATGAAGAAGTCAGCAGGAAGTGCTTCTCTTATAATTTTGGTTCCCGGTGAGTATTTATCAGGATTGAAAGAATCCATGGGCATGCTTTTAGGGCTTTGCATCTCAATGACTTTGAATTCGGTTCTCCGGTTGGCCTGGTGTTCGTCTTCACTGCATTTTACTCCATCAGAGCAACGATTTGTAAGTTGATATTCTCCGTACCCTTTACTTTGAATTCTATCTATTCCAATGCCATTAGATTTCAGGTAATTAACAGCAGATTGTGCCCTTCGAAGGGAAAGCTTGTCATTGTAGGCAAATGATCCCCTGCAATCAGTATGTGAGGCCAACTCAATAGTGATGGGGTTGTCTTTCATGATGCTTACCAGCTTATCGAGTGCTGGTTCGGCATCGGGACGGATATCGGATTTATCGAAATCATAGTAAATGTTTTCCAGGGCAAATACCTTATTCAACTGCAATTTGGATAGCAACAGATCCCGGGGGGCCAGGTTGTCTTGTCCTGCCAACATTACATCGGCTTTCCAGGCAAGGCAATCAGGAATAGAGCCTTGTTCAGTGGCTTTTACAATGAGCGGGGCAGGGACAGGCAAAATAGCCTTGTAAATGCCTTGAGCATCTGTTCTGACAATGATTACGCTATCATTTAATTCGTTGAGAATAAATACAACTGCATTTTCCACAGCCAAACCTGTTTCCTTTTCTTTCACATGTCCCCAAATTGTAACAGTTTGCTTCTGGATTTCTTCAGCGATGGTTTCTTTCTCTGTTTCGACTGCTTTTTGTTCTTCTTCTACGATTTCTTCTTCAATGGCAATACCTTTCAGCTTTTTGAAAGCATAGATATCATCCAGTCCTTGTCCGCCCGGACGATTGGATGCAAACATACCGTAAGTGGTTCCGGGTATCCAAATGATTGAGAAATCATCAAATGAAGAATTAATGGGAGCCATAATATTCTCAGGGGTGAGATATCCCTGGGCCGTTTCTCTTGTGCTGAAGATATCGAGCCCACCATACCCTGGGAGTCCATCGCTGGCAAAAAACAGGGTTCCATCACTTTTGAGAGAAGGGAACATTTCATCTCCGGAAGTATTGACAGCTGCACCCAGGTTTACAGGATTGCTCCATCCGGAAGGAGTGCGGTTGCATTTCCAGATATCGGCACCTCCAAATCCTCCTGGCATATCTGAAACAAAATAAAGCAAAGCCCCATCGCTGCTGAGAGCAGGATGCCCTACTGAATAATCATAACTATTCATGAAGAAAGGTTCCATTTTTTGCCAGTCACCCCTGATTCGTTTCGAAGAATAGATTTTCAGGAAATCTGTTTTAATCTTTCCTGTTTTCCTGGCATTCTTGTCGCGGAATGAGCGGGTGAACATTGCCAGGGAATCACCGGCAAAATTCACCGGACCATCATGGAAGGATTGGTTGAAGCTGCCTTGCATGGGATAAGGATCCCTGTAATCACCAAAAAATTCACCATTAACTTTAGGCTTCGCATAATAGATGTTGAGATATTTTCTTCCGGTCCAACCATAGGTATCATCATCTATATCAATGAAACCCCTGTCGGAGGTAAATGTAAATCCATTGGAATAGAGAGCAGGCCCGAAATCACTCTCTTTGGAATTGATACCATTCAGTGTCCTGACTTCAAATTTAGGAGGTTTGTTCTTCCACTCACCCTGCAGAAGTTCACATTGCTTTATGTAATTGGCTGTTTTACTGTCGGATGGATTTACTTCTGAATACTTTTTGAAAATTTCAGCAGCCCTGTTATAATCTCCGGAAGCCTGCAATGACTTGGCATAGTAAAGAAACCATTCCGGTTGTGGGTTAGGCAAGGTCACGGCTTGTTCATACCAACTCCTGCTGGCTTCAACATCATGTTGCATCCGGTAGCATTCAGCAAGCATAGGGATTGCAGCAGCATGACAGGAGGGTTTATCGATGGCTTTTTGCAGAATTTCAATGGCTCTTGAGTACTCAAAGAGGTCCATTCTTTTCTGGGCTTTTCTAATCAGATGCTGAGAATTTCCTGTGAAAGAGAGAATCAATATTCCTAATATGAGTAAATGTCTGATTTTCATGGTACTGTTGATTATAAGAGGGGCCTTGAAATATTTGAATTGTAACCTGACTTTTATTTAGAAATAGCGTGGAGTCATCATCCTGGAACGGAATAAATCGAAATCAAACCCCAGCCTGATTTCATGAGAACCTTTATTATAGGCTTGTAACTCATTGAACCAGATATCATAGGCATATCCAATCCTCATTTTGCGCGAAACGTTGAATTCGGTCATGAATGAAACGGCTTTTTCAGAACGATATGAAGCGCCAATCCAGATTTTTTCGGCAAATAAAAGACTGAGGTTCAGGTCGATCTGAGGGGGTGCATTCTGAACAAATTTTGCCAGGATGGATGGCCTGAAAACAATCTCATCGGAAATAGGGAGTGCTGCCCCGGCCATCCCGTAGAAATGACGCAACAGCTTGGTAAACTGGTCTTTCCCATTAATGGTCACGATCCCCATTTGGTTTTGTAACAATTGCTTTGAAGAAAGTCCAAGGTAGTACCTGCTGCTATAATAATAAATGCCGAAATTGGCATCTGCAACAGCTTTGTTCCTCATTTCTGCCCTGTAGAGAGGATCCTCAGTATCATAAGGATTGATCCTTGACCATAGGATATCCGAATATTTTACTCCGGCTTGCACTCCAAAGGACAGTTTTGATTCGGGAAAAATGAGGCGATAAGCAAAAGTAGCCAGCGCTCCCTGGTTGACTGTAGCCCCAATCACATCATTATACATATTGAATCCCAGGCCAATATGAGGATTGACCAATGGGGCATGTACTGATGCACTGAAGGTTTGAGGTCCTCCTGACATGCTCACCCATTGATACCGGTAAATGGCATCCACAGTAAGAGCATCCCGGCTGCCGGCATACGCGGGATTCACAGCCAGCTTATTGAACATATACTGACTGAATAAGGGATCTTGCTGTGCCTGCAGGGTTCCAGTTATTAGCATTAGCACTAATGGAAGTATCTTTTTCATCGCCTTATATTTTCATTTTTCTTGTTTAGAATACGATCTGGTTACTCATGCTATTATTTCCTGTTTGCTTTCACCAGGACATATCCGCTCTTTGCATCTTCTGTCATAGTCCCGGATAAGGGATCCATATGTTTTACCTTTACAATGTAGAAATAGGTGCCATCAGGTACAGGGTCTCCCTGTTCATTGGTGCCGTTCCATACTGTAGTGGTGTTGTCATAATGCGCAAACGACCGAATTCTGTCACCCCAGCGGTTGAAGATCAATACCTCGTTTTCCGGCCAGAATTGAATATTATCTATAATCCAGTCATCGTTATGGTAGTCACCATTGGGAGTGAGGTAGTTATAGATTACAATATCATCAAAGGGACGTTCCCCGAAAACCCGGATCACAACCAGGGCAGTATCGCAAAGCACTGGCATCCCATTGTCGCAAATCTGGTAAACCAATGTGTCAAATCCTTCATATCCTGCTACAGGAGTGTAGGTAAGAGTATTGTCTTCATTGATGATAACATTGCCAAAATTTGGTGGAGTAATGATAGTTATACCTGTAATGAAACCATCTGGATCACTGTCGTTGATAAGTACAGGAATAATTGCAGGGATGGTTACAGAAGCTGTGTCCTGATCAGGATTTGCTATCGGTGGCAGATTAGCAGCTCCCATCATTATATTCAACGTATCCATATCAGAGCACCCAGTACTCAGGTCCATAACGGTGAGGACAAATTGGGTATTAGCATTGAGAGTCAGAGTGGCTGAATTCAGATCATTGGGGGTGGTCAAAAGACTGGCAGGCTCCCAGTTATAAGCCAGGAATCCTGAACCACCGGATGCCGTACCCGAGAGGTTAGTAGTGGATCCTGAAGGAATCTGCTGATCCGGTCCTGCATTAACCAGGATAGGATTACTTAGCGTTATACTTACCTGGTCGGATGCCACAATGCTTCCACATAATTGATTTCCCTGGACTGTGAGTGTAAAGGTTATCGTGCCTGTTTCTCCGGCAGAAGGTGTGTAACCAGGACTAAGCGTGTTTTCATTGATAAGGATACCCTCACCATCATGACTCCAGCTCAGACTACTGTAATTGCTGGCAGTTGCCCCCTGGATTACGAAAGGATCACTATTGCATAAGATTATATCCGGGCCTGCATCCACTCGCGGACCTTGTTCAATGGTAAGGATGAGCTGATCACTGCTTATACCGCAGGGATTCACTCCACTAGCTGTTAAGGTCAGAGTGACGGATCCGGCTGCCTGATCTTCAGGACTTGGTGAATAAATGGTTTGCAATTGCCCGGTTTCACTAAATACTCCTGTCCCACTACTGGTCCAAAGGAGTGAATTATAGTCTGATGCAGTAGCTAAGCTAATACTTACAGCTTGTCCATCACATCCTGAAAGGTCAGGTCCTGCATTTGCTTCAGGTGCAGGAATAATCTCAAGGACCAGGCTGTCGGTTGCGGATGCACAAGGTACCGATCCTGTTGCAGTAATGGTTAAAGTGATGAATCCGGATTCTTCCGGGTCCGGAATATAGGTGGGACTAAGGGTAAACTCATTTTCAAGGATTCCAGCTCCATTATGGCTCCATGAAACAGTAGAACTGCCCTGCGTAACTGCAGATAAAAGGGTGATTGACTGGTTACTGCAAGTGATAGTATCTTCACCTGCTTCAACCATAACCAAAGGTGAGAGGCTCAGAACCATGGAATCAGAAGCTGTCCCACAGGGTGCAAAACCCGTTGCTTCAAGGGTAAGGATGACAAAACCAAGGGTAACATCTGAACCGGAAGGAATATAGGTAGGATGCAACAGTGATGGGTCATTGAAACTCCCTGTACCATTGCTGCTCCATAAGAGTCCTGAATAGTATTCTGCTTGCGATGTACCTAGATAATAAGGACTTTGATCACAGGAAACAGCATCATCTCCGGCTGAAACAACAGGTGTTCCATGAATAGTAAGGATTATGGTATCTGTTGCATCTGTACATGGACTGTTCCCAGTTGCAGTGAGATAAAAATTCACCTGTCCTGTTTCATTTATACCGGGTGTATAAGTGGGAGTTAAGGTACTTCCACCCGAAAGGGATCCGGTACCAGTATGGGTCCAGTTAACAGATACATAATTACTTGCTGTAGCTTCAATGTTAAATGCGGAACCCTGGCAAATTGCAGCATCCGGACCTGCATCTGCTTCAGGCGCCTTCATAATAAACAAAGTCATTGCATCACTGATGCTGGGGCAAGGATCAGATCCATACACTGTGAGTGTCAGGATTACTGAACCATTATTGATGTCCCCGGTGCCCGGCGTATATAAAGGATGAAGCAGGGAAGGATCATTAAAGGTGCCAGAGCCGTTGCTTGTCCATATTAGTGTATTGAAATATCCGGCAGATGAATTACTTACAAGGTAACTGCTTCCTTCACAAATTGAATCATCCGGTCCTGCATTTACAACCGGTCCAGGAATAATGCTCAGTAACATCTGGTCGGTAATATCACCACATGGAGGATTTCCATAGGCAATGAGATTAAGGTAAATATTACCGGTCTCACCAGCCTGCGGAACATAAGTAGGAGTAAGGGTATTTGGATTTAACAGGTTCCCTGCTCCAGTGGTGGTCCAGAGTAATCCTGAATAATTATTTGCCGAAGCTCCTGTAACTGTAAATCCTGAGCTGCCTTCACAAATTACTTCATCCGGACCGGCTGATGCAGTTACTCCGGAATGAATAGTGACAGATTGCTCACAGCTGTTGATGTTGCCATGAATATCAATGACTGTCCAGGTAACTATAGTTATACCTGCCGGGAAAGTGGAAGGAGCATTATTGGAAATACTTGCAATCTCACAATTATCGGTTATGACAGGATCACCAAGAAGAACAGGTTCATTAACGCATAAAGTAATATCAGCAGGACAACTTATTGAGGGCAACTCACTATCCACTACAGTGATAATCATGGAGCAGGTATCTGTATTTCCGCATTCATCGGTGACAGTCCAGGTAACCTGGGTAACTCCAACTGGATAAACACCGGATGCATTTGCAGTTCCATTAAAACTATTCAGCAGAGTGACATTTCCGCAACTTTCAAAGTAGGTAGGGACAGGAACAACGATGTCAGCACTGCACAATCCGGGATCATTATTTGCTATAATATCGGTTGGACAATTAATTTCAGGAGCGGTTAAATCAACAATGTTAAAGCTGGCAGAAGTGTTAGATGAATTTCCGCATTCATCTGTTGCTGTAAATGTAACTGTCGCAGAACCAGTGTTTCCACATAGATCACTTAGAGAAGTAAAATCGTTGGCCCAGGTGATCACACCACAATTATCTGAAGCAGTAGCCCCTCCAAAAGATGAAAGCCAATTGGCAAGACTTGTACTATTTCCGGAGCCATCACATTCAACCGTTAAATCAGTAGCAGGTTGTATGATAACAGGGCTTGTAACATCCTGAACCGTAATAATTTGGCTGGCAATGGCTTCATTTCCGCAATTATCCACTGCTTTCCAGGTGCGGGTAATGATATAAGCCCCCGGACATGCTCCTGGAACCTGGGTTTCACCTTCATAGGTTACAGTAACATCAATGTCGCAATTGTCGGTAGCAGTCGCAACTCCTGGTTCAGGAACAGCCGAACATTCGATTGTAATATCTTGAGGAACTGTCAATACCGGGTCTGTTACATCCTGAACAGTGATGATTTGGCTGGCTGTGGCTTCATTTCCGCAGTTATCCAAGGCTTTCCAGGTGCGGGTGAGGGTATAGGCATCCGGACAAGCACCGGGAGTCTGGGTTTCGCCTTCAAAAGTAATCGTGACCTCTGTATCACAGTTATCTGTAGCAGTAGCGATTTCTGTTCCAAAAGCAGGAATCGCAGAGCATTCAACGGTAATATCTTCTGGAACCGTTAATACCGGGTCAGTCACATCCTGAACGGTGATGATTTGGCTGGCTGTAGCTTCATTTCCACAGTTGTCCACTGCTTTCCAGGTGCGGGTGATGGTATAGGCATCCGGACAAGCACCAGGAGTCTGGGTTTCGCCTTCAAATGTAATCGTGACCTCTGTATCACAATTATCGGTGGCTGTAACGATTTCGGTTCCCAGGGCAGGAATCGAAGAGCATTCAACGGTTAAATCTTCAGGAACCGTTAATACCGGGTCTGTTACATCCTGAACAGTAATGATCTGGCTGGCTGTGGCTTCATTTCCGCAGTTGTCCACGGCTTTCCATGTGCGGGTGAGGGTATAGGCATCCGGACAAGCACCAGGAGTTTGGGTTTCGCCTTCAAATGTAATCGTGACCTCTGTATCACAATTATCTGTGGCTGTGACGATTTCGGTTCCCAGGGCAGGAATCGCAGAACATTCAACGGTAATATCTTCCGGAACTGTTAATACCGGGTCAGTTACATCCTGAACGGTAATGATTTGGCTGGCAGTGGCTTCATTTCCGCAGTTGTCCACCGCTTTCCAGGTGCGGGTAAGGGTATAGGCATCCGGACAAGCACCGGGAGTCTGGGTTTCTCCTTCAAAAGTAATCGTGACCTCCGTATCACAATTATCGGTGGCTGTGACAACAGCGGTTCCCATAACAGGAATCGCAGAGCATTCAACGGTAATATCCTCCGGAACTGTCAATACCGGGTCAGTTACATCCTGAACGGTAATGATTTGGCTGGCTGTAGCTTCATTTCCACAGTTGTCCACTGCTTTCCAGGTGCGGGTGAGGGTATAGGCATCCGGACAAGCACCAGGAGTTTGGGTTTCGCCTTCAAATGTAATCGTGACCTCTGTATCGCAATTATCGGTTGCAGTAACAACAGCAGTTCCCAAAGCAGGAATCGCAGAGCATTCAACGGTAATATCTTCAGGAACCGTCAGTACCGGGTCAGTTACATCCTGAACGGTGATGATTTGGCTGGCTGTGGCTTCATTTCCACAGTTGTCCACCGCTTTCCAGGTGCGGGTGATTGTATAGGCATCCGGACAAGCACCGGGAGTTTGGGTTTCGCCTTCAAAAGTAATCGTGACCTCCGTATCACAGTTATCGGTTGCAGTAACGACAGCGGTTCCCAAAGCAGGAATCGCAGAACATTCAACGGTTATATCTTCCGGAACCGTCAATACCGGGTCAGTTACATCCTGAACGGTGATGATTTGACTGGCTGTAGCTTCATTTCCGCAGTTGTCCACCGCTTTCAGGTGCGGGTAAGGTATAGGCATCCGGACAAGCACCGGGAGTCTGGGTTTCGCCTTCAAATGAAATCGTGACATCCGTATCGCAGTTATCAGTAGCAGTAACGATTTCTATTCCTAAAGCAGGAATCGCAGAGCATTCAACCGTTATATTTTCCGGAACTGTCAATACCGGGTCAGTCACATCCTGAACGGTGATGATTTGGCTGGCTGTAGCTTCATTTCCACAATTGTCCAAGGCTTTCCAGGTGCGGGTGATCGTATAGGCATCCGGACAAGCACCGGGAGTTTGGGTTTCACCTTCAAAAGTAATCGTGACTCTGTATCGCAATTATCGGTTGCTGTAACAACAGCGGTTCCCAAAGCAGGAATCGCAGACATTCAACGGTAATATCTTCAGGAATAGTCAGTACCGGGTCAGTCACATCCTGAACGGTAATGATTTGGCTGGCTGTGGCTTCATTTCCGCAGTTGTCCACCGCTTTCCAGGTGCGGGTGAGGGTATAGGCATCCGGACAAGCACCAGGAGTTTGGGTTTCGCCTTCAAAAGTAATCGTGACTTCCGTATCACAATTATCGGTTGCAGTAACAATAGCAGTTCCCAAAGCAGGAATCGCAGAACATTCAACGGTTATATCTTCTGGAATCGTTAGTACCGGGTCAGTTACATCCTGAACGGTGATGATTTGGCTGGCTGTGGCTTCATTTCCACAGTTGTCCACCGCTTTCCAGGTGCGGGTGATAATATATGCATCCGGACAAGCACCAGGAGTCTGGGTTTCACCTTCAAATGTAATCGTGACTTCTGTATCGCAATTATCGGTAGCAGTAACAACAGCAGTTCCCAGAGCAGGAATTGCAGAACATTCAACGGTTATATCCTCCGGAATTGTTAATACCGGGTCTGTTACATCCTGAACAGTAATGATTTGGCTGGCTGTAGCTTCATTTCCACAGTTGTCCACTGCTTTCCAGGTGCGGGTGAGGGTATAGGCATCCGGACAAGCACCAGGAGTTTGGGTTTCTCCTTCAAATGTAATCGTGACTTCTGTATCACAGTTATCAGTGGCAGTAACAACAGCGGTTCCCAGAGCAGGAATCGCAGAGCATTCAACGGTAATATCTTCAGGACCGTCAATGCCGGGTCAGTTACATCCTGGACAGTAATGATTTGGCTTGCAGTAGCTTCATTTCCACAGTTATCCACTGCTTTCCAGGTGCGGGTGATGGTATAGGCATCCGGACAAGCACCAGGAGTTTGGGTTTCGCCTTCAAAATGTAATCGTGACTTCCGTATCACAATTATCGGTAGCAGCAATTTCGGTTCCAAAAGCAGGAATCGCAGAGCATTCAACGGTAATATCTTCAGGGACAGTCAATACCGGACTAGTTACATCCTGAACGGTAATGATTTGGCTGGCTGTGGCTTCATTTCCGCAGTTGTCCACGGCTTTCCAGGTGCGGGTGAGGGTGTATGCATCCGGACAAGCACCGGGAGTCTGGGTTTCGCCTTCAAATGTAATCGTGACTTCTGTATCACAATTATCGGTTGCAGTAACAACAGCGGTTCCCAGGGCAGGAATCGCAGAACATTCAACGGTTATATCTTCAGGAATCGTCAGTACCGGGTCAGTTACATCCTGAACGGTGATGATTTGGCTGGCTGTGGCTTCATTTCCACAGTTGTCCACCGCTTTCCAGGTGCGGTTGATTGTATAGGCATCCGGACAAGCACCCGGGTTTTGGGTTTCTCCTTCAAAAGTAATAGTGACTTCTGTATCGCAATTATCGGTTGCAGTAACAACAGCAGTTCCCAAAGCAGGAATCGCAGAACATTCAACGGTTATATCTTCAGGAACCGTCAATACCGGGTCAGTTACATCCTGAACGGTAATGATTTGGCTGGCAGTGGCTTCATTTCCACAGTTGTCCACAGCCTTCAGGTGCGGGTAAGGGGTATATGCATCCGGACAAGCACCAGGAGTCTGCGTTTCACCTTCAAATGAAATCGTGACCTCTGTATCACAGTTATCGGTAGCAGTAACAACAGCGGTTCCCAGGGCAGGAATCGAAGAGCATTCAACGGTTATATCTTCAGGAACCGTCAGTACCGGGTCAGTCACATCCTGAACGGTAATGATTTGGCTGGCAGTGGCTTCATTTCCACAGTTGTCCACTGCTTTCCATGTGCGGGTGAGGGTATAGGCATCCGGACAAGCACCAGGGGTTTGGGTTTCGCCTTCAAAAGTAATCGTGACCTCTGTATCACAATTATCGGTTGCAGTAACGATTTCGGTTCCCAAAGCAGGAATTGCAGAACATTCAACAGTTATATCCTCCGGAATCGTTAATACCGGGTCAGTTACATCCTGAACAGTGATGATTTGGCTGGCTGTGGCTTCATTTCCACAGTTGTCCACCGCTTTCCAGGTGCGGGTGAGGGTATAGGCATCCGGACAAGCACCGGGAGTTTGGGTTTCGCCTTCAAATGTAATCGTGACCTCTGTATCACAATTATCGGTGGCAGTAACAACAGCGGTTCCCAAAGCAGGAATCGCAGAACATTCAACGGTTATATCTTCAGGAACCGTCAATACCGGGTCAGTCACATCCTGAACGGTGATGATTTGGCTGGCAGTGGCTTCATTTCCACAGTTGTCCACCGCTTTCCAGGTGCGGGTAATGGTATAGGCATCCGGACAAGCGCCGAGTCTGGTTTCGCCTTCAAATGAAATCGTGACATCCGTATCGCAGTTATCAGTAGCAGTAACGATTTCTATTCCTAAAGCAGGAATCGCAGAACATTCAACTGTTATATCTTCTGGCACTGTCATTACCGGGTCAGTCACATCCTGAACGGTAATGATTTGGCTGGCAGTAGCTTCATTTCCGCAGTTGTCCACGGCTTTCCAGGTGCGGGTGATTGTATAGGCATCCGGACAAGCACCGGGAGTCTGGGTTTCGCCTTCAAAAGTAATCGTGACTTCTGTATCGCAATTATCGGTTGCAGTAACAACAGCAGTTCCCAGGGCAGGAATCGCAGAGCATTCAACGGTTATATCTTCCGGAATTGTTAATACCGGGTCAGTTCGCATCCTGAACGGTGATGATTTTGGCTGGCGGTGGCTTCATTTCCACAGTTGTCCACCGCTTTCCATGGGCGGGTAAGGGTATAGGCATCCGACAGGAGCCTGGTGTTTGGTTTCACCTTCAAACGTAATGTGACATCTGGATCACAATTATCTGTTGCTGTAATCCCTATTCCGGGAACGGCTGTACAATCAACGGTTACGCTTGCAGGAGGAGTAAGCAAAGGATCCAGTTTTATCATCCACAATGATCTACTGGGTACAATAATTATAGTTTCCATTGATATCGGCTACGGCATAAACTCTGCTGATAATTTCCGGGCATATCAGGTTATTGGAGGTTTCACTCACCAGGAAAAAACTCCCCGGATCAATCCCATCACTGTCAGTTGCTGATCCACCGGCAGCCACAAACTCAGTGTAGGTAGAATAGGCAGCAGGAACCACAGTTATACATTCCTCTTCAATTGTTGGCGGGCAAAGGACAATAGGTTCAACATCATCAATTACAACCACGGTTTGAGTGCAAGTAGCTGATAGTCCTTGATATCAATCACAGTCCAGGTAACTAAAAGTGCTACCCACCGGGAACTGCGAAGGAGCATTGTTATAGGTTGTATCAACTC
>JADJGZ010000046.1 GCA_016707785.1 Bacteroidales bacterium
GTATAACGTGCTTCTGCTGCTTTAAAGCTGCCTTCATTTTGCAAGCCCTCCTCATTGAAGGATTGACCGCTCCAAAACAGCAATCGGACACTATTCTTCAATTTACTATAACCTGCAACAGGGTTGCCTTCCAGGAACCATACCGGGTGGGCATGCCAGATCTTATTTTCAGCACCTGGCAGGTTCTTATTGATTTCGTTCATCAGTAAATTGCAGATGGCGCTGTCTTCGGGTGTTAACGCATCATTGTAAGCCTGGATGTCTTTATTCATCATATTTATCATATTTATCATGATAACCCCGGGTAGGGTGTTTGTCAATAAAGTAACAAAGAATATGGGTATAGTGTTCGGCTGAAGTTTTCACCGGTAATCATCTGAATCATAAAGAGGGAAATTCTTACTCCCTGAAAATTCCGGCAGTCGATTTACACAATTAAAAAAATGAAATGAACAATAAAAACGAACCGGCAATTTACTGGTGCCTGGCTTCAGTGCCTATATCTTACATTGGAATCCTTTCCACAATTGATCAAGGTTCTGCCAGTTTAAGTGCGGAAAAGATTTTGGTGACAACTGAAAAAATAGTATTGTTTTATTTGTTTCACTGCACGATCTCAGGTGAACTTTACAATGTAGAATGATAGTACCCTGATTCATATAATCCAACATTTCAATGGTTCCGGAAAAAGTCTCAGAATCCTCATTTTCAGCAGAAACTTTTTTGAAAGAGGTAAACACTTGCTGTGATTTATCCTCCATATTAACAGCACTACTTGAATTGGCTGATAATAACCCTGTGTAATAGGCTTTTAAATTCTCAGCTAGTATTTCAGCATTAAATAACGGTGATCCTTCAACATACCACAAAAAGGCATAGGTCCAATACTCTTCACTTGATACTTTTCCCCAACCCGGGCTAAAGCGTATATCTTCCACTCCCTTGTAAGGAATTTGTGGTGCAAAGCTGATAGGGATTAAGAATCGTTCGATGGTCCAATCCTTTGGTACCGGCAGTTCATATGGTGCCACCCACTTATGGACATCAAACTCTTGCTCAGTTTCTTGTCCGTGGATGCTTAATGCTAAAAAACCCAGTATAATGATTATGAGATATTTCATATTTCCAGTTTAAGCAATTACCATACTTAAACAAACACCAGGATGGATTATTGCCTTAAGGGAATAAAAAGAACCTGCCATACCAGATTATCCGGCTAATTAATGGTTCTGCCGAACAGGACTACTACTCTGATTCTTAACCTCAATGCAGTTTAAAACTGATTCCTGTAGTGATGGTAAAAGCATTGCCGGTAATTTTCAGGCCGGTGCTGTTTTCTGAAGGCTCAGTATCAATGATTCCGGTAAAATCCGGCTGTCCCTGTAACTCTAACAGGATACCCACCTTGCCCAGCTGATAAACAACACCTCCACCATAGGTCAACCCCAGTATCCATTTTTTTGATTCAGCAGGAACCATTTCATTATGATCTGACTGATACGCCAGGCGGTAATCGACCCTTGGGCCTAGTAAGGCGTAGAACCCGAACTTATTCAGATTATAAAAAGCTTTCAGCATAGGCGAAAGACACAGGTGGTGATAGCTGGTTTTATACGTTGTGTATGTACCATTTCCTTCCGGAAATTCCGGACTGGTATTCAGAACTGTGTAATGCATCCCTTTCTGGAAATAGCCCAGGTCGGTGGTGAAGCTTAGATAACGGGACTTTATAGCTCCGCGGAGAGAATACCGCAGAAACCTGCTTTGTAATCATATGCTGTCTCTTTAGAGATGGATTTGTACTTCCAGGTTTGGTTCGCCAGGGAGATACCAGCCTTAATACCCACACTCTCAAGCACCTGGGCTTGGGCAGAGGAAAGAATAAGTAAAACGAATGTGAATAAAGTAATTTTCTTCATAACAATAAATTTCTAAGTTTAAGAGTGACATACAAAGGATAATATTGAAGCATATATTGATTAAAATTATACAAAATATCACTTCTTAGTAAGAGAAGAATTCAAAACTCTTTGCTGGTTTATTCACATTCTAATTCCCTGAAGCGTTAGAATTGTAAATTCCTGAAGGCTGAATTCTTGAACTCTGGATTCTTGTATTCTGGATTCTTGAATTCTGGATTCTTGAATTCTTCATCTCCATTCAATAACCATTCTTATGTGAAATTTTAACATGCCTTTAATCATAACGCAAAAACCTGGAAACTTGTCCATTGGATTCGATACGTGAAATAGATTCCAAAAAACTCTTACTGTTATATTTTAGGATAAACTTCGTTTTCATCGCCCAGGTATCGCTTGAACCCGAATAATCAAATCTGTTTAATTCTGATAGCCGAAATTCTGAATCATAAATAAAAGAAAATCTCACTTTTTCATTCGTATTCCTGTTCGTCAATTCCATTTTAGCCAGGTGTGAAGAACCATCATAGTCATAGGTTACATTCACTTTATTATCTCCAAGATCAATGCTCTTTTCAACAATGGCATGGTTCTCATTATAAATGTATTTATTGGTTTGCCGTACCCCTTGCCGGAAAAGATTTTCCAAAATATAATTCTCAGCAGATATGTAAAGGGTGGAATCCTGAGCTACTTTTCTTTTGGAATATTTTTTAACCGATGTCAGCCGGTTAGCAGGATCATAAGTAAATTTTTCAGTGTAATCCACCCGGCGGGTATTCCTGGATTTGCTGTTGTTATATATTACCCGCGATAAAAGTAAGTTGTCGTTGTAATACTCATCTATTACCCTGTATTTCCGCTGGGAAGTGTTGTAAGTTGTTTTCCGCACAAGCGTATCAGAATAATCAAACTGTGTGATATAATTTCCCCGGCTATTGGTCATCACCAGCAGTTTTAATCGCTCATTACAGTATTTTGCTTCACGTCGGAAAGAGCCATCCATATTGGCGATTTCAATATTTGTGAGACTATCCGCTTTAGAGACCTTAAATGTCACCGATAAATGATCATTATAAAATGAATTGATTTGAAATTTTTCAGGATATAATGAAGATGAAAACACTAAAGGGATATTATTTTGAATTTCACGGGCTACGATTCCCTGGAATCCCAGATGATTCTGATCCTTTTTGGGCTTCTCCCTGAAGTATATCTCCTGGTCAGTATTCGTATACGTCCCATAAAAATACCATCCGGGCACTGCTACAAATACCGGGACAACCTTTTCGGTGGCGTCAAACATTTGTGATTGAACAATACTTTTCAATTCATTCCCGATGTATGACTGGGCATAGGCTTGAACTGCGAGAAAGAAATAAATAATTCCGAATATTACATGCTTCATGAGGTAAAGTTTATTACATACATATTAAAATATAACACTTGTAAATAAACCAGCAGAACTAAAAGATACCCGCTATTAAACTCCAATAGATCTCTCATAACCGATTCAAAGAGATGGTAATTAGCAAATGTTGCCTGTTTTCTTTGTACCAAGGGGATCTTAACTTAAAATTTTTATTAATTTTTTTGAAAGTAAAAACCTAAGGTATTTCTTTTATTTGGGTTTTTTTGATTTGACAGTGAAAAAATTCATTAAAACTTGGAATTAACCCCTACCTTAAACCTTAACACTATCATTCTTTTATTATCAAACCCCTCGATACTCCCAAAATACCATCTAACAAACTTCTTTGTAAAACTCCACTTTTCAACTGCCTGAATATATACAAAACCCTGAAAACACAGTTATGGGTCAGTATTCTTCTACCACCATGATCACTTGAGGTTCCAATCTGGTACCTCAAATCACTTCATTCCAGGTCACCACCGCCAGCCTCTTCCGTCCATCCATTTTAATGCTTACCGGCGAGGGAAAACGCACATGCCGGAAGAAGGTGGTACTATTGATAAGTTCCTGCTTCTTCAGGAATTCATAATCAATAAAACTGTTGCCCAATTCAGGCTGCACGGAGAAATACCCCACATTCATGGAGGTTACATTATGGAAGAAGTGGGAACCACTGCTGGCATCCAGGGGATAGCCTTCAAGACTGGTTTCTACAATCACCTTGGCATTACTGATCTGCGGCCAGTTCACAGGAATACCGATCCAGCGGTCGCGGGTGCCCCATCGGCCCGGACCTATCAGGACATATTTTCGGTTTTCCTTTTTCATCAGGGTATTGAGGGCATCAATCTCACGGGCCATATCTTCAGTCCTGCTCTTATCAAAAGTTTCGGTATCCACAAAAATCACATCCATTACGTCGCTGATCATTCCATTGCCCATCCCTTTATTTGATAGTAAGATCATAGAGTCGCGGCTGATCTCGGATAACTCCACATTATAGTCCTGCTCAGCACCAATGAGGGGCTTGATTTGAAGGAGGTAGAAGGTGGTCTTATAATCCGCATCACGGTTGAGGTCGATGGCAAATTCAATTTCCACCGGCGTACCCATCGCTTCCTTGACAATATCGAGCACGGTTTCAATGGTCTTGGCCATGGGCATATACTCATACTTCAGGATATTTGAGAAATTGATGATCCTGGGCCCGGGCGTGGTGATACCTGGGATGATACGCTGATTATCGGGATCATAAACTGAAGCCAGGTGTTTCATGGTTCCATGCCGTTCAGCTTCATCGATGTCCAGTTCCCTGAGGCCTGCCATTTCTCCGTCCAGGAGGTTCACCTCCTTTTTGGCCAGGTCCACCGCAATGAATTTTACCTGGGAGTTTTTAAACAGGTCCTTGGGACTGAAATTCTCAGTGGCCGGATATTTAGGTGAAAACCGATAGGCACTACCCCCATCTACCACGAACTTTCCAAGACCGAGTGCCGCCACTGCAAAACCTTCCTCAGGTTTCATGTGTCCAAATGGATAATAATTATAAGACTGTGCTACCCCGCTGATATGAGGATAATACACATCTTCAAATGTATTTCCCACAACCTCCTGGAGAACAATGGCCATCTTTTCCTCTTCCAGCTTATAATTGATGGCTTCAATATAACCGCGGGCTTCAGGAGAATAAACCGATGCATACACCAGCCGGATGGCATCCATCAGCTGCTTAAGCCTGACATTGATATCAGGGTGATTGTTTGGCAGCAGGTAAGTTTCGAAAATACCGGCAAAAGGCTGTGACAAGGAATCTTCAAACATCCCGGAAGAACGCACTGCCAGTGGCTTTTCGATTTGTTTGAGCA
Source organism: Bacteroidales bacterium (assembly GCA_016707785.1). Lineage (NCBI taxonomy): Bacteria > Pseudomonadati > Bacteroidota > Bacteroidia > Bacteroidales > Bacteroidales bacterium. The sequence goes on from JADJGZ010000046.1 coordinate 5,199, forward strand.
GCACCCTCAGCCTTCGGATCAGGGTATCGGTGAGGGAACCCTCGACAAATGCCCGCTTGATCTCATCGTAGGATTGGATGGTATTTACCTTATCGTATAATTTATTGCGTTCCATGAAATACTCAAACTCATCCGTCCCGATGATGGAAGTCTTGGGAGAACGGATGTTGATATTGGGCACATGGACAGAAAAATCGTAATTATAGATCAGGGAATTAATAAAGGCAAGTCCCCTGCCCTTTCCCCCCAATAAACCGGGAACCAGGCTTACCACATTATGTTCATCGGTAATGGCGGATTCCTCGAAGGGAATAATCTTCCCCATATTTTGTTCGTTGCGGAACTGCTGGATCACATCGAGCAGGTAAACGCGCAATTCCCCTGGACTCTGGAAGTCGGTAACCTTTTGCGGATTGATGATCCTTGCCACTTGTATCTCACCCCTGGCCATAAGCCAAAGGGAGAAATGGTCTTTCCGGGCATGATAGATCAGGGATTCGTCAGGGATGGTGCGCAACTGGTTCTCAAATTCCCTGAGTGATTTGGCCAGTGCTATCTGGTGGCCGTCCTTGTCGCGATAGATAAAGTTCCCGAAACCCAGGTAGTGCATAATGAAACTCTTGAAATCCTGGGAGAGGCTCTCGGAGTTCTTATCGATGAAGGTAGCCCTTAGTTCATAGGCCTGTGTGGCATTTTCCAGGTCCGACGACTGAATAATTGTGGGCAGGTCCCGAAGATTTTCCCTTACATAACTCACCAGTTTAAAGCCTGCATGTTCATCGGTTTTACCCCCTCTTTGAAATTTCACATCAGAGATAAGGCAAAGCATATAATCCTTATAATCATTGATAATATCCATGGCTTCCTCATAGTTGGCAGCCAGGAGGATCTTGGATCGGGCACGAAGGCGCAATACCTTATATAGTTCATCAGTGCTCACATCATCGATAATGCGGCGGGTCTGATCCATCACGATACCATATAATAAAGGAAGGTAGCGCGAATAGTATTGAGGACTGTCTTCCACCAGCAGGATGACACGTACCAGCCCGACTCTTGTGTCGTTATCTACATTTATCTGGTCTTCAAGAAGTTTGATCATGGCGAAGAACACTTTGCTTTCACCATTCCAAACGAAGATGCGGTCGATGGCACCGAATTTCTGCTTCTCACTGACGAAGAATTCCACATCCGTGTTATTGTTGAGGAGCATGAAGACCGGAATATACGGGAATGCTTGTTTGAGCTCCCTTGAGAGGGTGACCGGCATGCCCTTGTCAACACCCACCATAAAGATTACCAGGTCGAAATGCTTACTGTTCAGCTGTTCAAAAGCTTCTTCTGCTGAAGATACCCCTGTAATACGTGGGACAGAGGTAAGGCTAAGCTGGTGATATTCACCCAGCACATATTCCGAGAATCGCCCTTCCCGCTCGATGCTGTATGCGTCGTAAAGATTGGCTACCAGAAGAATCTCTTTTACCTTGAAAGGCATAAGGTCGTGGTAGATATCGCGGTTATAGTTATTCTTGTTGAGAAATCGTTGCAGGAGTTGCCGGCCGGGCAGGGTATCACCTTTAACAGGTTTTGCTGAACGTTGCTGAGGTTCGTCAAGTCTCGATTTCTTAAGGAGTTCCTTGGCAGCTACACTATTAAGGTAGCCGGCTATAGAGTTGGCCAGGTTAATGATGAGATGACGTTCTTCCTTTAAGAAAGGGCCTTCGTCGAGTTGGATGAATTCCTTGGTATAGAAGATATCTATATGGCCGCTGCGTCCGTCGATAATGTCGAAAGATTGCCTTTGCATCCACTTTGTGCGTGAATACCCGGGTGAGTGGTATTCCTTGCCATTGAAAGAGATGCTGCAGACAGTATATTCAGGGTATTGCCAGGCTGAGGGGAAAAGTTTGGCCAATTGCTGAAGTGTTTCATCAAGAGGTTTTCCTTCTTTCAGGATGTCAGTAGTTTGGTTGATTGCGGCTAATTCCTTGAGGCGTTCGGCACGTTCAAAAAGGAGGCGTTGAATTTCACGGGGATTCTGCAGGGCTTCTTCTTCGGTCATGGAAAGGGTATTATTAAGCGGTAATAAGTTTTTAAAAATACAGAAATATGACTTTGAATTGAATGTAAAATTGGAAGATTGGAGACTGTTTTTTAAAGAAGGAATAATAGCTCCCGGATTTTATCTCATTATGATTCAAAGTTTCAAGTTAAATATTTGTGTTTATTGTCATGTCAGTCAGCGATTTGCGTCTTGTGTCCCCGTTTGTTTGCTAAAATTGCATCCATTGGGGTACATTCATCTGGTACATGAATAAACGTCCAACGGATTCTTCATTCCAGGATCAACTTTCATCCGCCTCAGGCTGAACAGGATTAAGAATAATTTGTTCGGAAAATGGTTCCACTTTTCTAATCAGCTTTGCTTTGCAATCCTGACTATGAAATTCACTCCTGAATTTTTTTATAAGTCTAAATATTAAAAAGTCAAAGCCCATTTTTAAGTGTTTTACTGAATTTAATCAGCAAAACGCTTAATTAAAAAAAAAGTCCTGCAACTTCTTGTATTTCTTGATTTTACAGTTGTTACTGCAATAACAGAAAAACGCTAAAAATCATTGCGGTTCAATACAATATGTTTAATATTGCTGCGGAAATTAACGTTTACCCTAATACAATAACTAAACATTATCCATTATGTCAAACAGTATTATTGACCAGAAAGTCGATCAATTCATGGCAAAAGTTATTGCCAAGAATGCAGGTGAAGTTGAGTTTCACCAGGCAGTGAAAGAAGTAGTTTTATCACTGATGCCTTTTGTTGAAGAAAACCCAAAGTACAAGGGAATTCTTGAGCGTATGGTTGAACCCGAACGTGTTATCATGTTCCGCGTTCCCTGGCTGGACGACAAAGGAGAGTTCCAGATCAACCGTGGTTTCCGCATTGAAATGAACAGTGCCATAGGTCCTTACAAAGGGGGATTACGTTTCCACCCGACTGTAAATCTTGGCATCCTGAAGTTCCTGGCTTTCGAACAGGTACTGAAGAACAGCCTTACCACACTTCCTATGGGCGGTGGAAAAGGTGGATCTGATTTCGATCCTAAAGGAAAGAGTGACAATGAAGTAATGAAGTTCACCCAATCATTCATGTCTGAATTGCAGCGCCATATTGGTCCTGACACTGATGTTCCTGCAGGGGATATAGGTGTTGGTGGCCGTGAAATAGGCTTTATGTTTGGTCAGTACAAACGTCTCCGCAACGAGTTCACCGGCGTTCTTACCGGTAAAGGACTTGAGTGGGGTGGCAGTTTGATCCGTCCGGAAGCTACTGGTTATGGCTGTGTATATTTTGCTGAAGAAATGCTCAAGACCCGTGGAATGGACTTCAAGGGTAAAACTGTTGTTATTTCCGGTTCAGGTAATGTTGCACAATATGCTACTGAAAAAGTAAATCAACTTGGTGGTAAAGTGGTTACCCTCAGCGATTCCAATGGTTACATTTATGATCCAGCCGGTATTGATGCTGAAAAGCTGGCTTATGTAATGGAACTGAAGAACATCAAACGCGGACGTATCAGCGATTACGCTAAGAAATACAACTGCGAATTTGTTGAAGGTAAAACTCCATGGGGTGTTAAATGCGACATCGCACTTCCTTGTGCAACCCAGAATGAACTTAATGGTGACGATGCAAAGACACTGGTAGCTAATGGTTGCTTCTGCGTATCAGAAGGTGCCAATATGCCATCCACCATCGAAGCTGTTGACCATTTCATTGAAAAGAAAATCCTCTACGGTCCTGGTAAAGCTGCCAATGCCGGTGGTGTTGCCACTTCAGGACTCGAAATGAGCCAAAACAGTATGCGTCTTAGCTGGACCCGCGAACGCGTTGACCAGGAACTGCATACCATTATGGTAAACATTCATAACACCTGTATTAAACATGGTAAAGAAGGTGACTTCATCAATTACGTTAAGGGTGCCAATATCGGCGGTTTCGTAAAAGTTGCCGAAGCCATGATGGCACAGGGACTTGTGTAATTGAATGCAAAATGCAAAATGCAAAATGCAAAATGAAAAATGAAAAATGAAAAATACTATTTTGAATTTTAGTTTTTGCATTTAAAATTTTGAATTAAATAAGAAGGTCTGCGGTTCTGAAGAAATTCGGAAAGCAGACTTTCTCATTTTAAGTTGCGCCCCAGGTTCATTTGCTTTAAAGAATGAATACTCAAACAATCTCAAAACGTCTTACCTTTGACGTGGGAATACCAACTCAGTACCTTGGGGTTGTATTCTATCGGATACCCGGAATGAAGACCTTATTTACCGCACTTTTCCTTGTACTTCTGATGGCAGGAGCTTCAGCACAGTCGAGTCTGTTCGACGACAGTAAGGTATGTTCCATATTCATTGAGATTCCGGCAGATTCCCTTGAAGTGATTATGGACGATGTGCTGTCCGATCATTATTTTATGGCCCGCTTTATCTTTAATGACAGCCTCCAGCGCGACACACTTGAAAATGTAGGTTTTAGGTTGAGAGGAAATACTTCCCGGTATGCGCAGAAAAAATCCTTCAAAATTAGCTTCAATGAATATGTTCCCGGAAGAAGATACCAGGAGGTAAAGAAAATCAATCTGAATGGACAGCACAACGACCCTTCCATGATCAGGGAGAAGCTATTCTATGACACCTGGAAAAAAGCCGGATTACCTGAACGAAGGACGAGTTTTGTTAGGTTGTATATCAATAATTCCTATTACGGGGCTTATACCACCCTGGAGGAATATGATAAAGACTGGCTCGATCGTGTATTTGGGGAAAATGATGGCAATCTTTATAAATGTACTTATCCTGCTGACCTGGTTTATGAAGGAGATGATCAGGAAGACTATAAGAATATCGGAAGCGGAACTACAACAGGTGGAAGAGCCTATGACCTGCAAACCAATGAGACAGAGGATGATTACTCGGATCTGATGGCTTTGATCGCCACACTCAACCAAACAACTGATACCACATTCATAAGGCTGATCAGGGAAAAGCTGGATGTGGACATGGTACTGAAAGCCTTTGCAATGGACGTAGCTACTGGCAACTGGGATGATTACATGTATAATAAGAATAACTACTTCCTTTATCATGCAGCGGATGGGAAGTTCAAGTTCATAGCTTATGATACTGATAATACATTTGGAGTGGACTGGGTGAACCGCGACTGGGCTACACGCAATTGCCTGGACTGGCCAAGCCACGGGGAACCCCGCCCTTTAGCCACGAAATTGTTTGCCATACCTGAATTCTTTGCAAAGTACAAATCATATCTCGACACCATAGCCACTTATATCATCGAACCCGACTCAATATTTCCAAGGATTGAGTATTTACAAGAGATGATAACAGGAGCCGCTGTTGAAGATCAATACAGGTCACTTGATTTCGGGTATTCACTCAACGATTTCTTTAACAGCACAACCTTAACAATTGATGGGCATACTCCTTATGGAATTAAACCCTTTCTAAGCCTGAGGCAGGCAAAAATTATTGAGCAGCTGGGAACAAGTTCTGAGCCGGATGAGCAGGAAAAAGAAAATCTGACGATAACAGTCTATCCAAATCCTGCCGCAGAAGAGGTAAAAGTCAGATTAAAAGGATTAAAGCAGCCGGCAACGATCATGCTGTCAGATCTGAAGGGTAACAAACTTTCAGAATCGTCCTTGTCTGCCGGGAATAAAACCGTGCTATTGAAGTTATCCGGCTTACCTGTCGGGATTTACATGATAACCGTGGAAGTGAATGGAAAACAATATAGCAGGAAGGTATTACATCAATAATCTTTTTTTTGCTTCAAAACAGATCCATTCACGATTGCATTTATATGAAGCATCCATTGCCTGCTATCAGTTTATCCCGGTAATACAGAGCTTACACCGGAATCAATACTCAAAAGTACCACCTGGATTGTACCAGTCAAATTAAGAGAAATCATAACCAATACATCACTATGTCCCCAGCTGATTTAGCCAATGATATCAAGGAATACTGCATTGAAAATGCCAACCCGGCTTTGGTTGAGAAATACGCCCAACACTTTGGAAAAGATTTTGAAGCATATGGTCTTAGCCTTGAGCAAATCGAGGATGTAGTGATGAGCATACTGGATGAAGGGGCCGGGTATAAGCTAATCCGTGAAACCTGCCGGATTCTTGTCAGGAGCTCAAAATATGAAGAAACCAGCTTTGCCATCCTCCTGATGAAAGCCTTTGAAAAGAATTTTACTCCAAAGACTTTTGAAGAATTTCAGTTCTGGTTTATGTTTGGAGTCAAACACCTGGCTCATGCCGATGTGATTTGTGCTGAACTGCTGGTCCCTATGTGGAAGAATGGCCTAATTGGTTATGAGCAACTCGAAGAGTGGAAATCTTCAGGAAACAAAATGCAGCGAAGATCAATTCCCATTACCCTCAGTCATTTAATACGAGATATAAAGGATATCCCAGGTATATTGAAATTTGTTGAACCTCTTCTGAATGATGAATCTCCGGAGGTAATCCAGGGTATCGGCGGATTACTTTATGAATCGTGGAAAACAGAACCTCAGAATGTGCTCGGATACCTTGAAAAAACATCAAAGTCAGACGCTACACGGCTGGTGGCGGCAATGAGTGAACGAATGAGCAAAAAAGAAAAGCAGGAGTTCGGAGTGAATTGATAGAACACGCCTGCCTGCCGGCGAGGCAGGAATTACACGGATTTCAGCTTGAATTTTCACGAATAAATATTTTATTAAACTATTCCATTTAAATGACTGTTACAAAAAAGCCTCTTATTCTTGAAATTCCTTTTCAGATCACTTCTGCTGATACCGACATGGAAGCTCGATTGCGTCCGGGCGCCTTGCTGAATTTATTGATACAGGGTGCGATACAATCTGCAGAACTATTGGGATTAGGGTTCAGTAATCTCAGGAAGGAACAGTTATTTTGGGTTCTCAGCCGCATGCATGTGGAGATTCTCCGCCCGATGAAATGGCAAGAAACCGGAAAGGTTGAGACCTGGCCCAAGGATGTAGATGGTTTGCAATATGTGAGAGACTTTAGAATATTCGATCATAACAATGAAATGGTTGCATTGGCAACTTCAGTGTGGCTGGCTATTGATTTTCAATCTAAGCGGCCCAGGAAATATGAAGGGCTGGATGCCGATCTGCTTGATTCACTAAGGTTAAACCATGCTATTGAGGAACGCCCGGAAAAGCTTGCGGGCATCAACGAAGGATCGGAACAACTGATCCACCCCAGCTATTTTGACTTTGACCTGAATCGGCATGTAACCTCCACAAGGTATGTCGACTGGATGATGGACCAGTTGCCGGTTGAATTTGTCTCCCAATTCTATCCCGGCAAACTCACCATCAATTATATGAAGGAAACCCGTCCGGGAGAAACCATAAATCTCCGAACACAAATTCTTGAAAATCTTGCCAGCTTCGAAGGTTTTCACCATAGTACCTCTCAAACTTCATTCAGAGGAAAAATTGAGTTTCGTTGAGTAACCTATTCAGAAATTTTGCTATATTGTAACGTGATTCCTGAGAAGGAATTAACCGGTTCTAAACATATTCAAACCTTCAAAAGACCAAATACGCAGTTATGAATTTCGAATCATTTTTCAGTCTCACCTACGGGCTATATATCGTTTCATCATCCAATTCAAACAGCAAGAATGGGTACATAGCCAATACTGTATTCCAGGTAACAGCCGAACCACCTCAATTAGGGGTAAGCTGCAGCAAAAACAATCTTACCACCAGCCTGATAGCTGCCAGTGGCAAATTCAGTGTATCCGTATTAAAACAGCAGGCATCAGCTGAACTGATTGGTTTGTTTGGTTACAAAAGTGGCAGGGAGGCAGACAAATTCAAGTCGGTGCAGTTTGAAACCGGCAAAAGCGGGGTCCCCATCGTGACGCAGGATTCCGTTGCCTGGTTCGAATGTGAGGTAAGTGGACAGATCGATGTAGGCAGCCATATTATCTTTATTGGCAAGGTACTCGAATGTGAAATCCTTGATACAGAAACAACCCCGCTCACTTATACATGGTACAGGGAAGTGAAGAAAGGTTTGTCGCCAAAGAATGCCCCCACTTATGTGGATCCTGCCAAAGTTGAGCACAAACCCGAAGTTGCCAAATCCACCAATGGCAAACGATATCAATGCCTTGCTTGTAACTTCATTTACGATCCTGCGCTAGGTGATCCTGATGGTGGAATTCCTCCGGGAACCAACTTTGAAGATATTCCGGACGATTGGATGTGCCCGGTTTGTGGGGCAACAAAAGATATGTTTGAGGAATTGGTTTAATTAATCATTCGACGATTTGACAATTTGACAATTTGACAATTTGACAATTCGACAATTCGACAATTTGACAATTTGACAATTCCCGACGGGGAGCCTTCTGCTTGTGGATATAACACCCAATTTGGCAATATGACCTGTCCCCCTTTATTTTTAAAGGGGGTGTCAGCCTTTGGCTGACAGGGGATTATTATATGCTGCATAATATTGACATTGCTCATATAGGTTAAGCGGGCAGAGAGAGGCTTTCAGGAAGGACGTGGGTGAGTGTTCTTTTCACCTGGAAAAGAATATCTAACACTTAACACAGAATATTAAATGAAAAAGTAACTCAACTTATTGATTTAGAGTTTAGTGTTCGATATTAAGTGTTCTTTTCACCTGGAAAAGAATATCTAACACTTAACACAGAATATTAAATGAAAAAGTAACTCAACTTATTGATTTAGAGTTAGTGTTCGATAGTGCTTCAACGAGGAAATACCTCCCTGTTTAGAGTTTAGTGTTCGATATTGAGTGTTCTTTTCACCTGGAAAAGAATATCTAACACTTAACACAGAATAATAAATGAAAAAGTAATTCAACTTATTGATTTAGAGTTTAGTGTTCGATATTAAGTGTTCTTTTCAATGGAAAAGAATACTGACACTTAACACAGAATAATAAATGAAAAGTAATTCAACTTATTGATTCAGAGTTTAGTGTTCGAATTGGTGTGTTCTTTTTCGGGAAAAACACTTGATTAAGAAAAGTAATTCAACTTTTGATTTAGAGTTTAGTGTTCAAGGTCTTTTATGGGATACTAACACTACACAGAATAATAATGAAAGTAATTCAACTTATTGATTTAGAGTTTAGTGTTCGATATTGAGTGTTCTTTTTCCAATGGAAAAGAATATCTAACACTTAACAAGAAATATTAAATGAAAAAGTAAACTCAACTTATTGATTTAGAGTTTAGTGTTCGATATTGAGTGTTCTTTTTCAAATGGAAAAGAATATCTAACACTTAACACAGAATATTAAATGAAAAAGTAATTCAACTTATTGATTTAGAGTTTAGTGTTCGATATTGAGTGTTCTTTTTCACATGGAAAAGAATATCTAACACTTAACACAGAATATTAAATGAAAAAGTAACTCAACTTAAATGTGCAGGCTACTTCAGATTCTCCCAGTACCAGGCAATAGCCTTCTGAAGGCCTTGCTTTACTGAAAACTGCGGATTATACCCAAGCAATTGACGGGCCCTGTCGATGCTGGCATGTGAATGCGGTATATCTCCGGGACGCTCTGAAACATAAAGGGGTTCGATGGCAGATATTCCCGGATCGAATACTGAAAGATTATCCCTGAGGATATAATAAAGGTCATTCAGTGAGATCCTGTCACCAAACGCTATATTATAGACATTGTTTACCACATTTTCACCCTGGCTTACAGCAGCAGCCTGGTTGGCATGAATCACATTTTCGACAAAGGTGAAGTCGCGGGACTGGTTTCCATCTCCAAAAATTTCCGGACGTTCATGGTTGATAAGAGCCTTTACAAACCTGGGGATCACAGCAGCATATTCTCCATTGGGATCCTGTTGCTTCCCAAAAACATTAAAATACCTGAGTCCAACCACTTCCATTCCATACAGGCTGGCAAAAACGCCTGCATATAATTCATTCACTTTTTTTTGTAATAGCATATGGAGAGAGAGGCTTTCCAGTTTCATCCTCCACCTTTGGCAACCCTTTATGATCGCCATAAACTGATGAGCTGCTGGCATAGACGAATCTTTTCACTCCTGCATCCCTAGCAGCTACAAGCATATTCAGAAATCCTGAAATATTTACAGCATTCGTGGTCACAGGGTCTTTTACCGACCTTGGTACTGATCCTAAGGCTGCCTGATGGAGGACGTATTCTACACCTTCAACTGCTTTGCGACAATCTTCCGCATTTCGGATATCACC
>JADJGZ010000047.1 GCA_016707785.1 Bacteroidales bacterium
GCTGGCATTATCAATAGCCGCCATATCTGAACCATCCACAATTCCATCCTGTGACTCATCCCCTCCATAAATTACGAAGACAGATCCCATCAATTTCAAGTTGTTTCCATATGATTGTGATGCTGAAATACTGAGGTCATAATTGAAAGGTCCAGTCCCAGTCAAATCTATCGGAAGGTTTGTCCAGGTTTCGAGACTATTGCGATGTTTGATTACCAGGTAATAGGAACCTGATATCTCTCCCGGAATGCTGTTGATCAAAATTTCACCATTGGTTTTCAAATCAATATTTTCGAAGGAGTATGCAATGGAATATGGTGCTGTAGGATTATGCAACTCAATAGTTACCTGGTCAGCAATGCCTGCTCCGAAATGAGGACCAGGGCCATCTGAAGCCTGGTTCATGACACCTGCCCCGGCATATAGTCCCTCAAGAAAAGCTTTCAGGTTTAGTGTTTTAGTAGTAATGGTACCGGTAAGTGAAATATCATCAATTTGCCAATCCTCTATTTGATATGAAGAACCATTCACTGCGAAAGCAAACTGGAAAGTGGATGAACCGACATCGGGAGTCGATATAGTCAGGTTTCTCGTCTCCGGTCCATGAATACCCATTTGAGCTAATGACCAGGCAGGATTCCAGGTAGTCCCGCCATCGCTGGTTGTCCATACTTCACAGGAAGATTCGGAGCTATAAGAATAGATGTAACTTTTAAAGGAAAGATCAAGAGTAGTTTGTCCGGAAGTATTGATAACAGGAGACATCAGGTATGACCTTCCATAGAAATAGGGGTTATAATAGGAGAAACTGAGTTCTGGCGAGGTCCCACCGGCAGAATTGCCAATGTTAACCATCCAGTTTGAGAGTGCTCCTTCCCCACGCTTTTGCCAGCATTGTGGAGGCGAACCAATTGACTGAGTACTGAAATCCTCGATATAAGGCAATGAAACAGCCGGGCATGGCAGGTAAAAGGTGAATGGTCCGGCCCAGTTGCTAAAGAGCCGCTTCCACAATTACTCTGAACAAAATAACTATAGGAATTGCCCATGCTGAGCCCGTTTAAGGTAAATGGATTTGATGTAATACCTGTGATCATGGTTCCATTCCCCTGGGCAAACCCCGCTGGGCCCCATTCGATATTCCAGGCAGGAGAACTGGATGTCCAGCTGAGATCAGCAGAAGTTGTAGTGATGTTTGATACATTGAGTGCAGTAGGTGCCAGGCAGCTGTTGCATGTGATTTTAACCCAATAACGGTTGAGTGAGTCACATTTCAACTGGTCAGAATATGCCGGAGCTATATATACAAAATAGGTTCCGGCTGAGGCTAACCTGGTAACAAATGAGACGTTTTCACCTGCCCATCTATCATAGGAACTATAGAATATAGCCGAGGAACAAGGGGCGGAAGCAATACCAAAAGTACAGAGGAATTCTGACTGCCCTGTCAATATTACATCAGTCGGTCCTGTGAGCGTGAAAGAGTACCAGTCGGTGTCACGGTGTGTCCTGTTTAACCAGGCGGTACCACAAATTGTTTCACCGCAATTGATGGTCCCGGTTGCCGTAGGTATTATCTCACATCCATTGTTTGTGCTGCCGCCGCATGTTTCCGTTTCAGAGATTGAACCTGCCGGGCAATTGAAGTAATGGGTGCGGAAAGTTGTCCTGACCCATGCGCTTGCATCTGAAGCACTGCATTGGGTGCGCACATAAACATCATACGCAGTGCCGGCTGTAAGACCGGTAAATGAATACCCGGGGGTGGTACTTATTAGGACGTTGGTACCCAATCCTTGAGTAAATCCGGCAGGACCCCATTCAAGGTCCCATTGGAGATTAGTCGACAATATAGAGGGTGTCCAGGAAAGATTAGCAGAGGTGGTAGTAAGGGTTGAATTGGAAACAACCAGGTTTGTCGGTGGAAAACATGTATAGATATCCACATGGACCGGGCCGATCCTTTCTGATTCCCCATAGTCATATTGTGCCGAGACCTCATAATCATACGCTCCTTTTGGAAGTGCGGGATCGTCGTAGGAAAGATCGGGAATATTACTGGCAATTATAATATTGTCGCGGTAAACATTGTAACCGGTAAAGGCAGATGAAATTGCATACTGATTATCTGTTTCAGGTTTTGATTGGTTAACACCTGTTTCGGCCAGATTATTAGGTGAATTTGGCACTTCTGTTTGTATAAATTGAATGATTTTGGGTTGTGCCGAAATAGGTAACGGATCATTTAAAATGGGTTGAGATGATAGGTTCTGGACCATGGGGTACTCTGTTGAGAATCAAGCACTGAGCTTTCAGAAACGAAACCCTGGAGCGTCCAGTTAAATTCCCAGCCCCATGCATCTTTTACGGAAAACCATCCGTAGCCACTGTTAATCATATCGCCTTTCCCAACGACAGCAGGCCCAGGGCCCAAACCGGCAGGATACCCGTCGACGGTCTCAACTATTTCATAACCGAACCAGAATTCCTGAGTGCCATCAATCAGTATCGGGGAAGTGAGAGTCACATCATTCCATCCATTTATAAACGGATTGGTAACAACCTGTGAATGCAGTAATGTAGAAGCATTGGTTCCTTTCCAGACTTTCAAAGTGTAAGCAGCATTTGGATCAGCAGGAGCAAAACGGATCTTTTTAAGGTAGGTCCCGTCATAAGAGGCAATATCAGAAACCGGCCACCTGGAGGCAACACTAAAGGTAGCGGGTGCGCCATATCCAAGTCCGCCAGAGATGATTCCTTGATCCCAATGAATCCATTGGTCAGCCACTGAACCTGGAATCATCCAGGTCAGATGTACATTGTTGAAGGCAGGACCTGTAACATTCGCCTGCAAATTAACAGGTGGTGCATAATAGGGTTGCAGGCAGAAATCCTGGGTGGTAGTATTTTCTGGGTCTATATTAATGGAGGAAATGGTCTGGCTTTCATCCTGATAGAAGGCAGTAACATTGTAGATTCCAACCGGTAATGATAATTGGTAATGACCTGTTGCATCAGAAGTAGTAGAATAATTCCCCGTTGTGATTGTAGCCCCGGCAATAGGTGTCGTACAATTGGGTTGTTCAGCAACAATTCCTTCAAGGGTGCCCACAATTGTATTCATTTCAAATTGCACCTGGTTAATAAACTGTCCAAGTCCTGTATTAGCCTCTGGGGGTGCAACAGGATCGGGGTTGATGCCGTAATCATAAAATAGCAGGCCGCGATGAGTCTCCGTATAAAATGAACTCCAGAATGCTGTGCAGTCATAGCTATTGGAATTTTCATCTACGGCAACCACAATATTACTACCTGTGTAATGAAATGGCGTGGGCAAGAGAATCTCAACCCAGGTTCCGGCAATAGGTTCAGGAATTGTTCCCGAGAAGACTTGATTCATTGAAGTTACCGGCACCCAATCTGCTGTGCCTGCAAACTCTGTTTTGGCTGTATTTCCCAGGTAGACGGTCCAGTTATTCGAGTTTGAAAAGCTTGAAACACCGCCGGCATAGTAGAACCTGATCTTTGAAATGAACCCGCTTGTACCACTACCATCGTTTATTTCACTTCCGAGATAGATCTGCTGACTGTAACTGTAATCGTAACAAGAGTTTATTGGAAATTGTTGTGAAAGATCGGATCCATTTCCTATTTGAATATTGATTCCTGCCCCATATTCATAAGCGCCCATATCAATTGTATATTCGTTGATTCTGGGATTTCCATCCAGGTCCAATGTCTGAAAGTTAAAATCATTCCATCCTGCATCAATACAAGGACTAGCATCTAGTAACCTGAAATTGCCTGATTCCGGATTGACGAAATTCGGATCTGAAGAAATATTCCCTGAACCATCGGGCTGGGGATCGCTGCAGCAATAAACAAATGTATTTCCGTCATAATTTGAAGGATTACCTGAATTATCAGTATTTCCCCAAATAAGGCAATTTTGAAACTCCCCGCCATTTATTACATTGCTCGTTCCGCCCCAATTCAAAGCGGTATTATTTGTTATGGTACATCCGATAATAAAAATATTCTGGTTTCCATAATAATCACCCCAGTCGCAGTAGACTCCGCCTCCGCCCACCGGTGAATTTGGTGCGCTGTTATTGGTAATAAGGCAATTCACCAGTTTTCCTGTATGTACCAGATTTACTCCGCCTCCGCCTCCATTCCAGTCGTTATCATTTGTATTTGTATTTCCGGAAATGATACAGTTGACAATTTCAGCATCTGCATTACAATCTCCCATATATACTCCACCACCAGCACTGCCTGCGGAATTATTCTGAATTGTGCAATTTAATACTTTTGCACCTGATCCAAAGCCAATAATAGCAAGTCCACCACCTCCATCGATTGGTGAAGAATTATCTTTAATAATGCAGTTGCATATTTAAGGTGAAGCATCCAATATCAAAATCCCACCCCCATACAAGACATAATCTGTCGAAGAATTTCCATGCTGAATAGTAAACCCTATAACCTGGCAGGATGAAATTTCGTTAAGATCAAAAGTAATAACTCGTCCCGAATTACTACCATCAATTATAGTATTTGAAATGAAACCGGGATTCCCGGTTGTGAAGTAATTGGAACAAAGAATAATGTTCTTTCCGTAGAGGTTTAAATTCTCATAATAGGTACCCGGTTCAACCAGAACGATATCACCATCGACGGACGCAATAATACCTTCCTGGATTGAATTATAGGTTGCAGGAACATGCAGGATTGCGCAAAATCCGATATAAGGGAGGGCGATGAAAACAAAAAGTAAGGCAGATAACAGGATTTTTTTCATGGCAACTGAATTATTTGATGTTATAATTAAATGTGCATTAATGTTCGATTTAAATATTACTGATTATACCCAAGCGGAATAGGTTTGCGATCAGTCAATTGACGGACAATTAATATTCTCGTTATAACTCATTCTGATCAGTTTCCGACAGTTGACGGATTGCAAACTTGTAAAGAATGAGAATAATCTCCAAAAGCCTATAAATCAGGAAAAAATATCCCGATTTGATCACCCATTCAAGTCCATATCAAATGCCCGGTATATAGGTAACAGGGCATTGGTATCATTTTATCAATTCGATACTTTAAATAAAAATTCTTTCTATTAAGATACGAACTTTCTGGCTAAAAATCAAATTGCCCGGAGAAAGAACTAAAATTTCAATTTCATGTGTAATTCAAGCATTTGCTATGTATTAAGTCATTTGGAACAGCAACCTGTTTTTTTATACATCGCAACGAAAACCCGTCGCTTTTTGAACCGGCAATTCTGATAATAGCAGGAGTTCTTCCAAAAGTAAAAAGCTATTCAATTTGCACTTTCTGAATTTTCTCAGCACCCCATTCAAATAGATTAATCCTTCAGACAACGAACAGAAAAACCTGTTGATTTAGCAGAATAATATATGGCTGCACTAGCGTAATTATTGGTAATGCTTAGGTAATAGATAGCTTCTGAAGAAGCCTCATTTGAACTCCACCAGAACGTTTGGTCGCCACTGTGGTAGGATGTGCCCCAATTAATACGATAACCTGCAGGATAACCTGAAAAGCCTGTTGCATTTCTCATTTCAGGATAATCTGTATTACCAACCGTACCGGTTCCGGTGTGAAATGTCCAGCCAGTTGCTGTTGCTAATGCTTTAGCATATTTGTTTCCGGTTGTTGTGCCATCGTAGTTATACCCGTGATCCTGAAGGAATAACTCCAAATCTTCCCAATCGGAATTTGAAGGAATATGCCAACCGCTGGGACAAAGTTTTGTATTCACTGCATATCCATTGTATAATGCACCATAAGTTTCTTTAAACGAAGTTTCATCGTTGTTATACCAGCAGTAGGCAGCAGTGGTTAAATTAAACCATTCGTTGTTTTCAGTTACCAGGGGAATATCTGTACCATCATTATATTTTGTAGTTTTCAAATTTTCCGCCATCCACGTTTGAGTGCCAAGAGTTATGGTAGGGTAAACATTTCCGCTTGTATCAGTAACAGTAACAGGCACAGGGGCAGTTACATTAATAGTTACTGTTTTACTGATTGTATTATACTCAACTATATTGGTCGGGGTAAAATCAACTTTCAGATTCTGATTGGCGCCTTCATTTAGTTGTGTACCAGCAGCAGGTGTATATGCAAAGATGCCGGACACATCGGCAGTTGCATTTAATTGAGTAGCACTAAGCAAAGTACCAAAACTGATATCTGCCGGGTTTGCCCAGGTGATAACCGGATCTTTTTTAGCTACTACATTAATTTTTACAGTTTTGCTGGCCTGATTGTAGTTGGAGGCATCAGTTGGCTTGAATTCTACTTTCAAATCCTGGTTCATACCTGTAGTTAATGTGGTTCCCATAGCAGGTGTGTACACAAAAGTGCCGGCAACATCGGCTGTTGCGTTTAACTGTGTTGCACTGAGTACCGTGCCAAAACTGATGTCGGCCGGATTTGCCCAGGTAATCACCGGGTCTTTTTTTTTTGTTGTCTCATCTTTTTTGCAACTAACTGTAATTGTTGTTAACAAGCCTGTTAGAATAAAAAAATAAATTGCTGGTCTGATTTTGATTTTCATTAGATGGAAATTTTTGGTTAAAAATTAAAGTCAAGAGAAAGTGTTTTTTGTGATAAATGATCAAGAACGAATTGATTGCCATTGAGTAGATTTTTCAGAATTCGTATAGTTCGTTTAGAGCTTTTAATTACCATAAAATTAAGTACTTATAAAGAGGTGAAAAGACGATTTTACACAACAGGCATGAAATGCAGGATGACAGGCCCAATATTCTTGACAGGCTAAAATGCAACCGGGATTAAATAGATGTAAATTGCAGTTATAAAAATTGCTGCCTTCATGAGAAGAAAAATTAAAATAGCGAGATTAGGGATTCAACTATTTTTATGGATCATTCTCACCTTTTTCCTGCTATATTTTATTTATGATGCAAATGCACCATTTTTGCAACAATTTATTGCCACACTAATTGTAACAGCATTCACAGCAGTTCCTTCATTCTTCTCAACAAGGGTTCTCGTTCCCAGGCTGCTTTATCGTAAAAAAATCAGGAAATTTATTTTTGCTTTATTATTGGCGGCAGTATTTAATTCTCTGCTGACCTATCTGCTTGCCGGCGCTTTATATTATGAAATAGGGGGGAACAATATTTTCAGAGACCTACCTACAATCATATTCCTGGTTTCGTTTTTTTTAATTGTCAATTTTATAGTAATTACAGTCAGTTCAGCTATCCAGATCATTGTTGACCGCTTTGGAATGGAAGAACATTTACATATAGTTGAAAATGAAAAGATCAGTACAGAATTGGCTTTTTTAAGGGCGCAGATAAATCCTCATTTTCTTTTTAATGTGCTGAATACCATTTATTTCCAGATCAATAAAGAAAACAGGGAAGCAAGAAATTCAGTTGAAAAACTTTCAGAAATGCTTCGATACCAGTTATATGAATGTACTTCCGACAGGATTGACATATCGAAAGAACTGGCTTATATCGAAAATTATGTGGCAGTTCAGCAATTGCGAATGGAAGCTGGCACTGATTTACAGATCAATCTGCCCCAAGATCCCATTTCATTTAAAATTGCTCCTTTGTTAATTTTACCGTTACTTGAAAATGCTTTTAAGCATATCTCAAATTATAAAGACCCAGCCCAAAACAAACTATATATTAAAATCACCATTGAACCAGGTGCTCTCTTTGTGGTAAATATATCAAATACCTATAATTTACATGATCAACCCGGGCTGTTGAAGAACTCGAGTGGTGTTGGACTGAAAAATCTTGAACGGCGACTGGCATTGCTTTATCCGGGTAAATACTGGCTTACCCTTAAACGAAATGAAGATACCTATAATACAACCCTAACAATTCAATATGATGATTAATTGTCTAGTTGTTGATGATGAACCTATTGCCCGTGAAGGAATTTTGGAATATATCAGGCAAATTGATTATTTAAACCCGGTAGCCCAGTGCAAGAGTGCTGCGGAAGCTGCTGGTCTTTTGCAAAAGAATAAAATTGACTTGATTTTTATT
Source organism: Bacteroidales bacterium (assembly GCA_016707785.1). Taxonomy (NCBI): domain Bacteria; kingdom Pseudomonadati; phylum Bacteroidota; class Bacteroidia; order Bacteroidales; species Bacteroidales bacterium. The sequence continues at coordinate 8,076 of JADJGZ010000047.1, forward strand.
GATATTCAAATGCCAAAATTAAGCGGGATAGAATTTGTAAAAGCACTGGCAAATCCACCGCTCATTATTTTTACTACAGCCTATTCTGAATATGCCCTGGAAGGTTTTGAACTCGATGTGGTGGATTACCTGCTTAAACCTATTTCCTTTGCAAGATTCCTGAAATCAGTGGAAAAAGTTCAAAATTACCTTCATGCAAGAAATAAGGAACTTAGCATTTCACGGGATTTCTTTTTCATCAAATGCAATGGTAAAATTGAGAAGATCCTGATGGATGATGTGATTTATATCGAAGCTATGGCAAATTATGTCATCATCCATACCCGGATTAAAAAGTACATTACCTATCTGACTTTCTCAGGCATTGAAGAGCAACTTCCATCAGATCTTTTTGTCAGGGTACATAAGTCTTTCCTGGTTGCAATTGCATCTATTCAAACGATTGATGGTAACGAAGTGATTACGGGATCCATGCGGCTTCCATTGAGTAAAAATTACAGAAGTGAAGTAATGCACCGGATAGATTCCAGGCTGATGAAGAGATAGTATCTATCCTGTCAGAAACCAAATCCAATACGAACGGCCGGAAAAAGCTCTTTAAAATCACCTGACATATACAGTTGAGGAGCCACGGAAATGAATTTTGCCACATCCCAGTTAAACCCAAGCCTCATGGTGTTTTTTTGCAGAAGATCCCCATTCCGGCTTACAAGGTATCCCACCTCCATTCCAAGCCAGTTTGGCTTCCCGATAGTATTTGACATGTTATACTTATAGCCGATACTCAGGAATCCATTAAGTTTTGGACTGGAAAGATCACTGAAATAGGATAACTGACTATACGACAGGTAATATTGATGTTTCCAGATACTTTTTTTGCAAAAAATCAGTCCCAATTGAGCTGATAAATCAATTACGGGCTGTCCTTTGATCAGGTTAACACCTACTCCTCCATTCAGAACGAGAACATCTTTCTGCCCGGTGACTTTATCGAGTTGCGCATTACGAACCATTTTCCCTTCATGAGTTGAAAAATGATAGGTGGTTGACAACCTGCTTTTGATTGAGAAAACAGAATCAATAACATCCTCCAGGTTTTTCAGTGTTTGTTCCGAAAAGATTTCTGCAGGGTCATTAAACTGTATTTGAAGCTGGTAGAGCTCTGAAAGAATGGATAAACGATTATCAAAGGTATACCGGGTCATGCCTCCTTTATCCCAGATAATTCTTTCACCGGCAATACCTGGTTTAATTGATAGCCTGGTATCAGGCACATAAGTGATAGCATAGGTTCCCTGCGAAGGGATGTCTTTCCTTTCGAGAAGGATGGTTTGAAGGCTTTTCAGGTCTCTTGTCACAGTCGCAGATAAAGAGTCGTAGCTGAAAATCTTCATATTGATTTCCATCTTATTCCCCAGCTGTACATTTACAGAATCGAGATAGGGTGTCTGACTGTATAACCTGAAAACCATGCCAAAAAGGATGAACATAAGCATGGTTGATTTTCTTAGATTTTTCATGGGATTTATTTTGTAATAATAATGTATTGAGTTCACTCCGATTAAAATGGAATCCGAAATTAGCCGCTAAGCCGCAAGCTTGCACAAGATTAGATTATCAAGCACATAACATTAGTGATCCTTAGTGGCTTAGTGCCTTTGTGTCAGAAAATCTTATCCCAAGCAGGCTCACTTTTTAGAATTTTTCCGGTTGTCAAAGATTCACGGTAAATGCAGTCGATCCGTTGCCTTCAGGAGAATTGTTGCCTCCGAGTTTGAAAAGCAGCTTGCCCTTTTTCTTTTCTTTCCTGCCCTGTTTGTTACTGATAACAATCTCCCTGTTAGTATTTTGTATCTGATACGATTGTGGAGGTTCATTTTTGACAGGGTTCTGCATAACAGTGATTAATTCAGTGACAGGCTCTCTTTCCGTATAGATGGTCTGATGGATAAATACTGTGTCTACCTGTTTCTCAACAGTATTCTTTTGTTTGTACACAATCACATTCCTTTGAATATAAACTGTATCAGTCTTAACTGTTTGCGATGTAGCGGATGATGGCTTCTCTGCCGGTTTGGCAATCTGGTGATGAAGCGTCTCAGTTTTTATACTTCTATTCGATTCGGCTAAAAACCGCACACTATTTTTCTCCCTGAAAAGAAGGATGGCTAAAGTGCCTGAACAAAACAGAAGCAGTATACATGCAGCAATCAGTAAGCGATACAGGAGGAAGGGGGCTTGTTTTTTGTTACCTGGATGAATCTGCTGCCATATCCTGTTTTTTGACTGGTCCGCTTCAATCTCGTAGTATCCTGCGGATTCATCAACAGTTTTCCGGAAGTGGGCATCAATGTTATGGGGTTCCATATTGTTGAGTTTTTTCAAGTCGTTCAATAATGTGCATCCTGGCTTTTCTAAGCTGTGATTTCGATGTATTCTCCGCGATCCCCAGGAGATCCGAGATTTCTTTATGGGAATATCCTTCCAGGGCAAACAGGTTGAATACCATTCTGTATCCTGCCGGCATTTCCTCAATGATGGAATAAACCTTATCTGCATCGATCCAGCTCAGATCCTCATTGTATGAAGTGTCATGATTGTTTTCAGTCAGTTCCTCTTCGTACCTGATTCTGTTGTTTGCTTTGCTGAATCGAATGGATTCGTTAATGACAATGGTCTTTATCCATTTTTCCAGGCTGTTTTCTCCCCGGTACTCAAAACGCCTGATGTTTGAGAAAACCCGGGTAAAGGATACTACCAATACATCCTCCGCATCATGATGGTCAGAAAGAATCCGTCGGCACAGATTGTACATCCGGTGATAGTGCATATTGAACAGCCTGCTTTGAGCGAGTTGATTCCCGCGGATGCAATGTTCAATCATTTCCTTTATTTCCAAAACTGACCGGGTATAAGGTTGTACTAATCAGAAGAACCTGATTTAGTTGTCAGGAGTTGCCTGAGTATATAAATTTATAGAATTATGTTGAATTATTAGAGATTATCCAACATTGGAAGCTGCTACTCATACCAGTGAAATTTGTGTCACGCGTCGGGAGACGCGCGCCAGCAATGTGTCACGCGTCAGGAGACGCGCGCCAGCAATGTGTCACGCGTCAGGAGACGCGCGCCAGCATTGTGTCACGCGTCGGGAGACGCGCGCCAGCAATGCGTCGGAGCGCGGATGGAGCGTCGGGAGACGCGGCCAGGCAGCGTGGGGGGGGGTGTCACGCGTCAGGAGACGCGCGCCAGCATTGTGTCACGCGTCGGGAGACGCGCGCCAGCTAGTTTGGCAATATTGTGTCAAAATCTATATCAAAACCGGTGGTTGTATTGGTCGGAATATCAAAATCCATCCGCATTGCTACTTCTCTGCAGGTGTCACAATAACCTTGAAATGGGCATTCCTCCTCATTGTATTCGCAAAACTCAATGTGGGTATTGCCAATCGACATGGACACATGGTTTTCCAGCCAGAAATTTCGGATAAAAGGGTATCTCAATTCAGCAGGATAACCTACCGGGAATTCCAGGATGAAATGGAAATTCAACAATAGCTTTTCAAGTTCTGTCGAAAGAAGAGCCCGCTGTTCTTGTGTCAGTTCCTCCGGAGGAGGCAATAACTCATGCATTATTCCGGTAATTTCTGAGATTGGGATTTCATCGCCATAAATGAATTTTTCAACATATGACATGTCTTCCATCTCGAGTTCATCCTCCGTGTCTGCCCCCGATTTTTCCCAGATTTCATGAGGGGAGTTCAGATTCCAGCTTGCTTCGCGCAAGTCCTCAATCAGTTGCATAATGTAACGTTCCATAAAATTAATAGTTAAATTATAAAATATATAAACAAACTGTCGCACGATAGAAATCACGCGACTTTATTTGAATTAAAGATAGAAAATTTTATCTGACGTTTTTAGATATACCTGAAAATCTTGTTTTCACAAAATTGCCTAATACACCATCATTTTCCTATATACAATTTCCCCATTTATTAATAACCTTACCATATAAACTCCCGGCTTCCACCCTGTAACATCGAGCTTAGACTGATTTCCACTTTTTGTAATTGAAACCGGCTGTTCTTTCCCTGATGAGTTGTATACTTTAATATTCTCAATACTCAAAGGCTTGCCAGATTCGATGGTTACCATTCCATTTGCAGGAACCGGAAATATCCTGATATCACCTGCCAGGGGTTCTGCTGAACCGGTATTATCCAGCACAATAACCGACTGACTGATAGTATCCCAACTCTGAATAGTATTCCTGATAAATAGACTCACCAGGTAAGTCCCTTCTGAACTATAAGTATGAACCGGATTCTGTTCAATACTGCTCCCGCCATCACCGAAATCCCATTTCCAGCCAGTGGCACCATTACTCTGGTCGTTGAAGCTTATCTCCAGCGCATTTGCAACTGTTGAAAATGCTGCTTCAGGCTTGTGTACCTGCCAGAAAAAGGTTGTGCTTTTCTTAACAATCGTATCCCAGTATTCATTCCCCCCTGTTCCATTCTCCCACATCCCGTTAGAGGCACCATGAAATTCATGCCCTACACCCTCAACGAAGTAAGTATCTGCTGCCGGGATACCAATTTTGGCAAGACGTTTACTGATTGCATTACTGCCAAAGACATCTGCAAGGCTGGCAAATCCAAATGGAGGGCCACTGGTGAAAGGTACGGTTTCATCGGCTGTACCATGCACCAGGAACATGGGGGCTGAATTATTCGTGCCGATTTTCAAGGTATCATCCACTCCTCCCCACAGGCCCATAATCCCATCCGGGGTTCCGTTATAACCCAGGTTGGCCCCAATGTCAGGATCACCCAGGGACGGGCCGGTATAGTTCTGAAAAAAGGCGGTATAGCTTACCGGTCCCACATAGACGGGCAGTTCTGTGGCATCAAGCGTTACTGAGTTTATTGCTATAAAAGCTCCGGCACTACTGCCGGCAAAATAGACTTTATCAGGATCAATTCCATACTGAGTAGCATTGGCCCTGAGAAACCTCACGGCTGTTCGTCCGTCCTGTATCCCCCTGTAAGCTCCCCGCTGATAATGAAGATCAGCATTATCAAGTACTTCAAGCCCTTTCCGGTAATCAATCGTGGCTGTTACATACCCTTTTCTGGCGAAAGTGTCACAAAAAGCAACCATATCGTCAACCGACCTGTTGCCCGATACAAATCCCCCGGGATGGGCAAAGATGATGGCAGGACGTTTCGATAGTGTATCATTCTGAGGTTGATAGAGGTCCATTACCAGGTTCTGGACAGTTGTAGCCGCTTCGTTGATATAGGGATAATTCAGAAAAGGAGCTGAGCCATAAATGATATCTGAAGTTTTGACTGAGCCAGGAAAAAGAGTGTGAACATACCGAAAGTTTTGTGCACTCAGTGACAAAGTGAGTGTTAGAAATATAGGTATGATTATCAGGAATATGTGTTTCATGGTTGAGGAATCAGAGATGAACAAAGATAAGCATTCCTCTTCACTCTTGATTTCATTCTCTATCTGACCATGCCACGAACCTGTGATTTTGATCTGAGGTATTAATTTTTGAGATTGAGAATGTTTAATACTGATATGAAAAGAGGTGGAATAGCAATATTGAGATGAGGTTATATTACTATTTATTCCAAAATGTGATTAATACTAAAAGGTCAGATTATCTGGCACTTAAAATACATTCGAGTATTAGAAATCATAAGTTAAAACTGGATTGGAATGTATAACTTTATTGACAGTCCTGATACCAGGAAGGAAAAACGCCTGATCTGGGCTTGCACCCGATCGGTGCAGGAGGCAATAGGGTATGTTCACCGAAAGAGTGGGAAGAAAAGCAAAAGCCGGTGGGATCTTTTTCTTAAAGTTCTTTCGGTTTTCGAACTCCTGCTTAAGGTAACCGGTCAGTACAAAAAAGGGATACGGTAATGCTAAAACAATCAGGGTTAATGAAATTTCCCTTGAATATCCTAATCTGCCAGCTGCCTTTAATGGATTCAGGATTCTTCACTTATCCGATTTGCATATCGATAGCATACCTGGTTTTGCTAATATTCTTGTAAAAAAGATAAAACCGCTTCCATTTGACCTATGCCTTCTAACCGGCGACTACCGAAAGGATATCTCCGGAAGTTTTAACAACATCCTGAAGCCCATGAGGGTGCTTTCAAAATATATCGAAGCTCCCTTTGGAACCTTCGCCGTTCTTGGCAACCACGACACATACCTTATGGCCCGGTATGAGAAAGAATCAGGAATTAATTTGCTTATCAATGAATCTGTTGAAATTATCAGGGACGGTCAAAAAATATTGCTAACAGGGACAGATGACCCATTTAACTATTACTCGGAATCAGCACTTATAAGCCTGGAAACCAGTGGCTATGATTTCAAGATCGCCATTGTTCACACCCCGGAACTTAGTAAGGTTGCTTCCCGGAATAAGTATGACCTCTATTTATGCGGGCATACCCATGGCGGACAAATTTGTTTAAAGGAAGGAATGCCCCTGATCAGTCACCAGTTTGAAGGAAAACAATACAATCACGGGACCTGGCGCATTGGGAAAATGATTGGATACACATCAAGAGGTGCAGGCGTCAGCGGGATTCCTCTAAGATTCAACTGCGAGGCTGAGATAACAGTCATAAC
>JADJGZ010000048.1 GCA_016707785.1 Bacteroidales bacterium
GGAATGATGGAATGATGTCAACCTGGGCAGGTAGTACTGTGATGTCCGATACTGCTGGGAATCTTTTATTTTATACGAATGGTGAGAAAGTATGGAATCGAAATCATACACTCATGCCAAATGGTTCATACCTAAATGGACATTCATTTAATGAGCAACCCTGCATTGCCATTTTGAAGCCCGGATCCACACATATTTATTATCTCATTACAGTATGCAATCACTGGATGACGATCCCTCTGGGTGCATATTATTCAGTGATTGATATGAATCTGGATGGAGGCCTGGGAGATATTGTCCCGGATTTAAAAAACATTCGTATTCCTAACACTGATAGTGTTGCAAATCATGTAGCAGCCATAAAACATGCTAACCATAAAGATTATTGGATATTTTTCAGGAACTATACTGCGCAAAACACCTTCTCATCATTTCTTCTTGATGAAAATGGGATTCATGATCAACCCGTTATTTCAGGCTGTCTGACAAATCTACCACCTGATATAACAGAGGTTCTCCCCATCCTAAAGATCTCTCCGGATAGCAAATATATGTGTACAAAGGGTAATTCCAATTCTTCCCTTCTGTGGCAGATGGAGCTCTATAAGTTTGACAATGTTATCGGTAAAATTAATTCACTCTTTGATTTTCCATTTGTTGGTTATACTCGAGGATACGAATTTTCGGCCAATTCTGAATTTTTTTATGTCAACTATATTCATCCGAACGGGGTTTCTCAGGAAGACACAGCAGTTTTCATGCAATATAATATGAAAAACCTTTATAATCCTTCTCTATTTATTTCATCCGCACAAGAGATTTACCGACAGTTTGGAACTATCGAATATTATGCAATGCAAATGGCGCCGAATGGCAAAATTTATATCGATCGAAACGGTACTACTGCACCTGAGGCTAAATACCTATCGGCAATAAATTATCCGGATGAACCTGGCACTTCATGCAATTTTGAAGAAGAAGCCCTGTACCTTGAAAGTGGGAATTGCCTCATGGGAATGCCGACTTTCGTGCAATCCTATTTCTCCAAATTCGACTGGCTCAACAATTGCCGGGGTGATACCACAAAATTCACCTCTCATTTCCTGCCACCCCCCGATTCAGTCCGATGGGATTTTGATGATCCGGGCAGTGGGCCGAACAACACTTCATCCCTGTTGAATCCAAAGCATTTATTTTCAACAAATGGCACTTTCAATGTCATCCTGGTTGGATATTATTCCAACGGACACAACGATACCGCCACCCGGGAAGTGAAGATCATGCCCTATCCCATTATTAACCTGGGGAATGACATTACCCTCTGCAAAGGTGATTCTGTGACACTGGATGCAGGCTTTGGCGCTTCAAAATACCTCTGGAATACCGGGGCCACCACCTGGAATATTGTAGCCCGAGACACAGGGACTTATGCAGTTCGGGTTGAAAACCAGGTAGGATGCTCAAGTTCCGATACCATCAGGGTAATGAACTGGCCGGATCCTATTCTGGATGAATCAAACCTGAATATAGCCCCAACCACATGCAAGGGAATCACCGGGGCCATCACCGGCCTGCAGATTGAAGGAAATCCTCCCTATACGTATGAGTGGACCGAGAAAATATCAGGTAACACAGTGGGGAATTCACTTGATCTCTATCACCTGGGAGTGGGTTTGTATGAACTGAAAGTGAAGGATGGTGCCGGTTGCTCCCATATTATCACTACTTATACCATCAATGACGTCGGCGAAGTACTGATCGAAACAGCCTTAGCTTCTGATGCCATCTGTGGACTTGATAACGGAACGGTTTCCATTACTGCTGTATCGGGATTGGGGAACATGTTACATTATTCCATCAAAACCGGGAATGATACACTTTCTCAGTGGTCGGACGGGAACTTTTCAAACCTTTCATCGGGAACCTACTATGTTTGGGTGAATGATTCAAGCGGCTGTACTTGTGTGTATCCAACAGCATTGCTCATTAACCAACTATCGGGACCTGTGGTGGTTTCTGTAAGTTCCACTCCTGAGTCGGGGACCGATGGGGATGGTACCATCACCGTGAACGCAACAGGATCAGGTCTTACTTATTCCATCAACGGTTCCTTACCACAGGCTTTGGGTGAATTCTCCAATCTGCATTCCGATACCTATTCCATCATTGTTTCGGATACAAATGGCTGCGACACTACATTCACCGTAGAAGTTTCCAATTCTCCTGTTATCAAACTGGTGGCCATTGCAGGAGATGGCTCCGCCTGCCTTGGGAATGTTGCGGTAGTGCCCTTACTTGCCAACCAATTCAAGCATGTTGGATACTTTAATACCCGACTGAAATATAACCCGGCACTCGTCACCTGCCAGAATTACCTGAATGCTAACACTTTGATAGCTGATAGCCTGAAACTGAGATTATACCCCAACCTGGGAGAACTGAAACTCAGCTGGGAGGGCTCTGCACCTGTCAACCTACCGGATGGATCCTTACTGGTAGAATTGAGTTTTGCTTCAGTAAGTTCAGGACAAGATTCAGTGAAATGGGATTTGTCACCGGGAGTCAGCATCTTTCGGGATAGTGTCGGGAACACTATTTCACCTCAGTACCAGCAAGGACAGGTTAGGGTTTACAGCATCCCCCAGGCTACCATCACCGATCCCGGACCAGTCTGTGAGGGAAGTGATTTGTTATTACTCTCCCATTACCAGCAGGGAACAGGCAACGGAACCATCAGCTACCAGTGGACAGGCCCTGACGGAACCGGCGGAACTGACCCCTTGTTTTACCTGGATGAAATACAGTCTGCACAAGCCGGCAACTGGACCTTAACCGTAAGTGACACCAACCACTGCCAGAGTTCAGCTTCTGTGGAGGTGAACATCATTCCCCTGCCGGTGTCAGGCTTTCCTGCCGATAGCGATACCCTTTGGTTTGATGAAATGACCCGTTTGGAAGCACTTCCGGGCTATGCTTCCTACCGCTGGAATACAGGAGACAGCACATCCTCGGTATTGGTCACATCCGAAGGCTGGTACAGGGTGATTATGCAGACAGAAGAAGGCTGCACCTCCTCCGATTCCCTGATGATGCTCTATTCCTTTGCACCCTTTACCATGCCCAATGCCTTCACTCCGGATGGGGATGGGAAGAATGATGCTTTTCGTCCGGTTACCCTGCCTGAAAAGGTACAATCCTTCAGCATGTACATTTATGACCGCTGGGGCAGGCAGGTGTTTGCAACAAAGGATTTAGGCAATGGCTGGAATGGTATTATTGATGGGAAACCAGCTCCGATGGGAGTTTATACCTATGTGATCAGTTACAGCAATCAGGCAGGGGAGGTGAGGAAGAAGACGGGGATGGTGACGTTGGTAAGGTGATCCCAGCCTAATAAACCTGTCAGGTTTTCGAAACCTGACAGGTTGCGAGCACCGATTTTGAGGGAAAAAGGAAGAAGACGGGAATATTGCTGGCAGTCTTTCCCTGTCAGGGGGGCCCCTTTTAAAAAAGAACCGGGAGATTATAATTTCATAACCAGTAAATTTAATTGTCTTTCATTCCGGGATCAGATGATCCAGTCCAAATAGTTATCAGGATTAATGATAGTAAATGGTGCATCAGGATATGCTCTTTGCCATGCTCCAGGAATTTTAGCTTTTTTATCTTTCCATTTAATTTCAAAAGCCTTTAATTTATCAGTGCCGGTTTCAACAAGGTCAATTTCCTGTCCGTCGTAAGTTCGCCAGAAATGAAGATTGACCGGCTCCGATTGGTATTGCCTCTTCTTAAGCCTTTCCGAAATCAGGTAATTCTCCCATAATTGTCCGGCATCCTGGCGAATGGAAAGTGGATTGAAATTGCTGATCAAGGCATTGCGGATACCATTATCATAGAAATACCATTTCGAGTTTTTAGAGATTTCCTTTCGAAGATTGGATGAATACCCTCCCAAACGATGAATGATAAAGACCTTGGAAAGCAGGTCGAGATACTTGTCGATGGTATTTTTATTTAAGCCAAGCTGAGATCCTATTTCAGTCATTGATACTTCGTTTCCGGTTTGAAAAGCCAACAGGGTAAGCATATCTCTAAGTTTTCCTGCGTTCCGGATACCGTCAAGGCTGAGAAGATCTTTAAACAGGTAAGCATTAACCAGTTCCTTAAGGTAATCTGCGCGAAGTGCATTATCCTTCATCGTTACGATCTCAGGGTATGAACCATAAACCAATCTCAATTCAAGGTTCTGCCTGGTTTCCAGCATATTTTCAATACCGGAAAGCTCTCGTTGGCTTGGGAAACAGCAAAAACGAGTAGCTTCTGCCTGTTAAGGGTTCGCCTGTTTTATTCAGAAGATCAAATGAAGAAGATCCACTTGCAATCACCTTGACCTGTGGCACCTCATCGACGATCAATTTCAACACCTTACCAATTTCAGGAACGTTCTGAGCCTCATCAATAATAAGCAAGTCGATATTATTGAGAAGGTTGCGATAATTCGCAATGCTTCGTTCAGCCAATAATGCCAGACTTGTTGCATCTTCACCATTCAGTATCAGTCTCCGGTCAGTGGTTTGTTTTACAATCTCATTGACAAGAAAGGTTTTTCCTACCCTGCGCGGACCAAAAATCAGGATAACCTTCCCGGGACTTAGCCTTGCTTCAATTCTTTCCTGAAGCTCTCTTTTTATAAGCATCGTTGAAATTTCATTGATACAAATATACTTCGCAATTCGCTATTTCTCTCATTAAAATTAGTAAATAGGTTATTACGACAACCTAATTAATATTAAA
>JADJGZ010000049.1 GCA_016707785.1 Bacteroidales bacterium
AAAAGAACAAAGAATATCTGCTTAAACATTTATCATCATCCAATAATGTTGACATTAAAAAAATACTAATCTCAGATAATTCCGGTGATACAGCCAAAGCAACGATTTTATACTGAGGGAAAACTAATCAATTTTACTTCACTTGCAGGTTCTATGATTTATTAGCCCCTGAATTTTTTCATCAAAATGATTTTAGATTTTATACCTGCTAACAGGACACTTGATATTTTGAACCTTTGGTTTTCATATTCCTGACACCTTGCGAATATCTTTTCCGGCAATTTATTCATTGGTTACTTGCAAATGGTAAGCAGTTTAGTTCAGTATTTGGTCAATGTGAGTTTGATGTTGAACATAAAGAGAATACAATCACGTTAATAAGGAAGCTTTCAATAAATCAAGGCCAATACAGCCGTTCTGCATTTAAAGAGATAAATGAGTTTCTCCGAAATATTTCAGATTATCAAAATAAAAAAATAGTACTATCAAAAAAATAAGGTATAGAAGACTGTCAAAATATTTAGTCAGGTGATTGCAGGTAGATTTGTGGTTTGTACCTTTGCTCATAATTGTAATTGATTGATAAGATTGAACATCGAAATTCCAGACTTCGCAAAATGGTCTTCGTTTTATAGTTACCCAAAGATTCAAAGATGATAGATAGGTTGATAAATAATTTCTTGAAATTTGGATCCATCACGGAATCAGAGAAAGATGCAATCGCACAAAGTTCTACTATTCGAATTTAACAAAGGAGTTTTTTATTAAAAGAAGGACAAAAATCAATTAATAGCTATTTTGTACTGCAAGGTTGTATCCGGCAATATAATTTATCAAATGGCAGTGAAATAACTACCCGCTTCTTTACTGAAGATGAATGGGTGATTTCAGCTGATGAAATCTCTGAAAACCCAGTTTCGATGCACAACTGGATATGTATGGAAGACTGCATATTAGTTAGCGGAAACGAACAAAAAGCCCGTGAACTTTTTGAAAGATTTCCAAAATTGGAAACCATATCAAGGAAAATTGTTGAATCAGCATTTTCGGAAATTCAAAAAAGTATCCTGTTTTATCATTCAGAAACTCCTGAACAGCGTTACCTATCCTTAGTTGACAAATACCCTGGTATTTTGCAACGTGTTCCTCAGTATCATATTGCAAGTTATATTGGCGTTAAACCGGAGTCATTAAGCCGGATAAGAAAACGTGTTGCCCGGGAAAAACTCTGATTAATAATTATCTGTATTTCTTTTCGGTTTCCATCGTATAGCATCAAATGCTATATATGCAGTGGCTGCTATTTCAAATCCTGAAAACACAGTATAATAAGAAGCCGGCTTACTGCTGAACAGCGTAGCTGATTGAACAAGTGTCATTAAAGTTCCGGAAGCAATTTGAACCCAGCGTAAAGTCTTGTCATTTTTTATTACTTGTGGTAGTAAAACATTTGTAAGAGCTATCTGCATCATTGCTGCAGATGCAGCAATAAATCCCGGCGTCATCTCAAAACCATCCACTGTGCCTGTATGATATTGTGAATGCATATTTGCATCCATAAATGCTGCTATATCGCAGTATAAATAATTTAATGAGGCATAAGTCCATATACTGGAATATATATTTCGCCTGTTTTTGTTGTACCACTCACTATGATTATATGTTGTTTTCATTTGTTGATTGTTTTGATTTGGATCGATTAATGTCTTGTAATTTTGATAACTTGTTTCCAAAAGACTTTTGTTTTCAAGCTTTATGACATAGCTCTTTGGTAATATTTGACTATGTGTGGAAATACCTGGAATTGTCAGATTTGAAGTATTATGCGTTTTGGATGCAAACAAAACATCCTTATTAATTCCATGCTGATTAAATTTTAGTGGATTGTTAATAAGTGCATTTTTTACTTGAAAATCATTTGACTTACAATAAACTGTCTGAGTAGTTCCTTGTAATGTGGTTAGCGAGAAAGCAATGAGGATCAGAATACTTAAAATACTTTTTTCCATATCTTTATGAATTAAGAATTAGACTTGTTTGGTTAGCAAAACTACTTGCCCATATTCTCAATTTCATTGACTTAGGTTAAGAAATGAAAAGCCTGCCTTGAAGCAATCGGTTAGGCTGAAAAGGGTATCAGTAGTATGCTGATGAACTTAACCGGCTTCCACTTGTTTTTTAACCTGGCAGAAAATCAATCGCAATCACTTTACCTGATATGGAAAAATTACAATTCAAAATTAGCATTAATGCACCTGTAGCCAGGGTTTATGATATTATGCTTGGCATCAGCAGTAAATCAACTTATGAGCAATGGACTTATTTGTTTAACCCGACATCAACCTATGAAGGAAGTTGGAGCAAGGGAAGTAAAATTCTGTTTATTGGAATTGATGAGAATGGTGAGAAGGGTGGCATGGTTTCCAGGATAGCTGAAATCATTCCTAATCGGTTTGTTTCAATCCAGCATTATGGACTTTTTAAATCTGACAAGGAAATAACAGAAGGGCCGGAAGTAGAAAAATGGGCCAACGGATTTGAAAACTATTCCTTCGAAGAAACTAGTGGCCCCGATATCTATCAGGGTACAACCCTGACTGTTGACCTTGACACTAATGAAGATTTTCTGGATTATATGAACGAATCATACCCTAATGCACTCGCTAAGTTGAAAGAGCTTTGTGAGAAATAACAATTTGAATCATTTGCTTAGATAGAACCCTCTCCAAAAAGTAGTTTTCTGGATACTTATTCACATTGATACTAAAAATTACTAAGGTTAATAACTTGGTAGTTAGTTCTTTGTGTTACTTTTGTGGCTTGTGCTTTAAGGTCAGAAATCTCAATCCTTATTTTTTGGCGTGGACTCAATTTTTAATAACCCTAAACTTCAATTAAAATGAAAAGTCTCATTACTATTTCAGCAATTTTACTGCTTTCTATTGTTCTTATTGGTGTTCCAACAAAGGGAAATTGCCAGGCAAAGAGTGATTATGAATATGCTTACATTGTAGTATCGGGTAAAATATTTTCAAAAAAGTTGAATGTTGAAGTAGATTTTGGTGATGAGCCGGATCAAATAAAAAAAGGTGAGCAATACAGTATAGCACTCACCGGTAAAAAATCTTATATTGCAGTTATAAATCACATGGTTAAAGAGGGTTATGAACCGTTTGAAACCCTGGAATTTAACTATACATACCAGGGCACCGGTGGCACAAGCGGGCTGGGAATGATATTCAGGAGGAAGATAGAATAAAAAATTTCTTGTCATAATACTGGCTGTCCAGTTGCTGAAAGATTTCATATTTGAAAAATGAAAAAACATGCATTGTTATTCGTTTTCATCTTTTTCAATTTAGGTATTAGCAATTGCCAGAATTGGCCCACATCCTATTTCCAGGATCAGAGTAGTTATCCATATGATGTTTTGGAATCATATGACCATGGCTATGTTATAGGAGGAGGCTTTTATTCGGATTTAAAAGCAGGAAGTGGCCTTATTTTCAAAACTGACATAAATGGTGAATTATTATGGTATCACTCTATTGGTAACTTAACTGAAGGCTCCATTGTCACCGGCATTGATCAGTCTTTGGATAACGGTCTCATTGTTACTGGCTATACTGAAATCATACCTGATCAGTGGAATCCGTTTATTATGAAACTTAATCCATGTGGTGAAAAAGAATGGTGCCATTTATATCCAAGTGAAAATAATCTGGGATGGGGGAGAGCCATTAAATCACTTTCTGATAGTTCATATATTGCATTGATTGTTCAATATGGTGATGATATTGAGAACAAAAGAGTTTGGCTATTTCATTTAGATAAATACGGAGAAATGATATGGCAGAAGTATTATGGACAATCTGATTCACTGATTTTTAATGAGTGGTCAAGCGATATAATAATAACTCAGGATTCAACAATAATTCTTACCGGAGATTGTTATTATCCGGAGCCCGGTCAGTCAGGAGGATGGCACAGGCCATTTTATCATCAAGGCTAATATTGAGGGAGATACTGATTGGGAAACACCATGGACAAATAATGAATTTTTCATTGGCTTTAGCTATCGATCAATAGTGGATAATCAAGGGGAAATATACTCAACCTGCAGGCATTCCCGGGGAATTCCGCCCTATGGTGCTTCCCCAACCATACTATTTACTGATTCTTCCGGGTCCGAAATTGGGTATCAGGACCTGGTAGCAGATTCTTACCGTGCATCTGCTACTACTATAAACTGGTTTCAGGATTCAACTATAGCCATCGGGGGAGGTTGGACTATGCCTGACAGTGCCATGAATGAAGCAGTTTTTAGGACCGACAAAGCGGGTAATATTATCAAAGTCCAAATCCTGTTTGAAAACGAGAATTCTTTCAGTGATGCTACAGCAACCTTCGATAATAAACTTGTATTAGTGGCAGGTATTGCGAATAACACCCGGTGGAATACAGTTATGTATAAAGTCAACGACAATCTTGATTTAGAAAATAATAACACATCTCTGGTATTGTATGATACAGCCTGTGCTGCTTCAATCGTAAATGATACAATATTCCTGGATTGTGATAACATTGTTCATATTGATAAACCTTTTCAACAGTTTGAAAAATCCAGGTTAAAAATATCTCCTAACCCTGCAACAAACTACATTAATATTGAGCTTCCGGTGTTTATTTCATTTAATGATTATGATTTAAACTCCGGAACATTTTATCATAAATGGTTTGGGGCCGAAATTGTGATTTATAATGACAAAGGGCAGGTTGTTTTTAGAAAAATGGTTGATTGTGAAACGGTTGAACAGATTGTGGATGTTGGTAAGTGGGTGCCGGGAATGTATTTGGTAAATATGATCTATAAGCACAAGATTGTGGCAAATAGTAAACTGATTCTTTTAGGTGGAAACTAAGATTATAGGATTCCAATAAGAAAGCAATACAATGATCTGATATCTGTTATTTAAGTGAATCAAAGTACTGATATATACTCAATCGCAACGAATTTGCCCCAAAGGGGAGCCTTAGGTTCAAAGCAAGATTCTTGCAGATTGTGTTATACCGGGGCGGTCAGGTATCCTCCGCCAGCCAGCGGATCGCAAAATGATTCAACAACGGTATAAATCACTATAAATTAAATTATTATGAAAATTCTCCTGTTTATTGTTCCGTTTCTGCTCCTTACAAACCAAGGTCTTTTCAATAAAGACCTAATCCTGATTGACTCAAATAAGAAGGAAGTAAATCTTAATGAAATAGATCTACAAAAGGACAGTGTATTAATTGTTCTCTGGCATTTTCGTTGCTCACCCTGCATTAGGGAACTAGATCAATTGAAAGAAATGCATAGTCAGAAGAACATTCAAATTATGGCAGTTGGAATCAATCTTGGTTATTCTTTTGATGAAGAAATAAATCTTATTAAAAAGCATGACTGGCCTTTTTCCTTTTATTTTGATTCGGGAAAAGAACTTCAGGATTATTTAATTACACATAACCTGATGAGAAAGGATAAGTATTTTAAGAATAAAAATAATGATCGCTATACCATTGCTGTTCCCCAGGCATACCTGTTTGTTAAGGGGAAATTTGTTTCCAATAAAGTGACAATTGAGAACAAATGCATTAAGTTTAATTAATCCCAATTTACTATGGTTCCAGGATAATTATGGGAACAATAGGTTAACTATTGCTTATCATTCAACTTCGTTTTCTGATCTACAACCCGAGTGGTACGAGGATATTTCAGGGTTAGGATGTTAGTCAGTTGACAGATTGCGAACCCTTTCTGACCGTTAACTGCTGTTTTAAATAAAAGTAATAATGAAAAATTTGGTGAAATTCTTAAGCGTTCTGACACTTTTAGCTGTTTCAATCATGTCATATTCTCAAACCATGGAGATAAAAATCAGGTTTATAGGGAATTGCGGACTCTACATGACAGATGGAAATACAAATATCTATGTTGATTTCCCTTACAAATCAGGTGCTCACAATTACATGGAATATGATTTATCTGAACTGGACAGTGTAAAAATTAACCCGGTTTTTATTTATACACACAAGCATTCTGACCATTTTGCAGGAAAAGTGGTTAAAAAATTGGCGAAAAGGCTCAGCGGAGATATTTATAGCCCCTGGAATATAGAAGAACTTGTAAAGCTCAATAATAAAATAAAAGACTTCACCATTGAGGTATTTAAGACAAAACATCGGTTTTCTATAAACCACTATTCCTATTTAATTACATGGCACAACAAGCGTATTTTTATTTCCGGGGATACCGGGAACGTAGAAACCATGTCCACCTTAAAGGATATTGATTGGGCGTTTATGCCTTTTTGGATTTTATTGGATGCAAATGAAAAAGGAATTAAACTTAAAGATGTAAGTAAAATGTTTGCCATTTATCATATTGGACCAGATGATAAAATAATTAATGCTAGTAATGACTCTAGAATTAAGTTACTAAATAAACAAGGAGAAATTATTCTAATCCCTTGTAATTTATAGTAGCTGTCACATGCTGTTTTTCCTGGTTTTTGGGACCTGAAATCATTATATTTGAGGTATAGTTTTTCTGCTCATTCCTGGCTGTCATTCGAAATAGTTAGGCTGTGCGGAGAAACTTTCAGTCTGTTGGCTGATAGCATACCTATTGCTAATCAGAATATTTATTATATTCGTGATTAAACTGGAAGAACCTTTGTTTAGGGGTTGGAAAGCTGCATACAATATAGCTTTTCTAATTAGCGGGTCCGTTGCTTTCAGGATACGGTTCCTTAAGAGCAATTATGTAATACCAGCCATGCATGATCCGGTAATAGCCAATGACTGGGAAGTTATCGACATAAAAATGCTTACTATTAAATAAAGGAGTATGTTTATGAATGATCTGGACAAATCCAAAGAACAACTCATCAGTGAGTTACAGGAATTGAGGCTCGCTCATAGTTCCTTAAAAGCAACATCTGAAGCTGAGCTTCTTTCCCATAATCATACCGAAGGTGAGCTGCGGGCGAGCGAAGAGCGGTTTCAGCTTTTGTTTAACAAAGCACCTTTGGGTTATCAGTCTCTTGATATTGATGGATATTTTATTGAAGTAAATCAGCAGTGGCTCGATACGTTGGGCTATCAGCGTGAAGAAGTAATTGGCAAGTGGTTTGGTGATTTTCTTACACCTGCTTTTCAGGATGGATTTCGAATGCGGTTTCCTGTTTTTAAAGCTCAGGGTCATATTCACAGCGAATTTGAAATGATTCATAAAGAGGGTTCTGTGCTGTTTATTGCTTTTGAGGGAAGAATAGGATATGATTTTAAAGGTGATTTTAAGCAAACACATTGTATTTTACAGGATATTACTAAAGTCAGGTTAGCACAGAAGGAGCTGAAGCGTCTTGAATGGTTGTTGACAAGCACTCATCAGCCATCTGAAAAGAAAGCGCTTACCTACAATCCTCCTTATGGTGACTTGGTTGGGCTTAGCACTTCCCGGCTTATTCTCGACTCGGTAGGTGAGGAAACACTAACCGACATCGTGGGCGACTATCTTAACCTGCTCGATACCTCTACAGCTGTATATGAAAAAAACGGTGATTACGCTTTGGGTATATTCTCCTCTGGCTGGTGCCGCTTCATGGATGCTGCATCCCGCGCTCTATGTGACACCAACGATAACCGCGAAGCGCTGAACTCTGGTAGGTGGCACTGTCATGAATCCTGTTGGTCGCACGCATCGAAGACAGCTATTGAAACAGGACAGCCTGCTGACATTGATTGCGAGGGTGGAATCCATCTCTATGCAGTCCCTGTGAGAGTTGGTGATGAGATTGTTGGTGCGATCAATTTTGGTTATGGCGACCCGCCAAATGATGAGGAGAAACTACGTGAATTGGCATCAAAATTTCATGTCGACTATGCAGATTTGCAAACCCTTGCCTTACAGTACGAATCGCGCCCGCCTTACATAATTGAGTTGACGAAACATCGGCTTCATGCCTCGGCACGACTGATTGGTACGATCATCGAGCGCAAACGGGCCCAGGAAAAACTGAAGAAGAGCGAAGAACGCTATTCCCTTGTTATTGAAGCCTCTGAAGAAGGAATATGGGATTGGAATGTTGAAACCAACGAAGTTTTCTATTCTGAGCAATGGAAAAAACAAATAGGATATCAGGATTATGAGTTGAAAAATGATTTTAATACCTGGGTTGAGCACCTTCATCCTGATGAAAAGGAATATTGCCAAAATGCAGTCAATTCATATTTACAGCAACCTGTTGAGCATTTCTTTCTGGATTTCAGATTTCGCCATAAGGATGGAACTTACCGATGGATTCATAATAAAGCTGCTTCATTAAAAAACAATGAAGGCAAGGTTATTCGTCTATTTGGTATACATACTGATTTTACTGAGAATAGGCTATCAGAAGCTATATTTAAGGATATTATTGAGAAAAATCCTATGTCTATTCAAATTCTGAATATGGAAGGATATCCAATTCAGGTAAATTCTGCGCATACCAAACTTTTTGGAGTAAAGCCTCCATCTGATTATTCAGTATTAAAAGACCCTCAATTATTAGCACTAGGATTTGGTAAATTGTTTGAACGGATTAAAAAAGGAGAAGTTGTTTACTTTCCTGATTCATTTTATAATGTTCATGATGTTGACCCATCATTTCCTGATTCGCCGGAATGGGTAAAAGCCCTGGGGTTCACATTAAATGATATTAATGGGACTCCTAATAAAATAGTTTTATTGCATGAAAACATTACGGACCAAAAAAATGCGGAGGTCTTATTAAATGATATTATTGAGAATAACCCGATGTCGATTCAGGTAGTTGATAAAGAAGGGCATACTCTGAGGGGGAATCCAGCCTTTATTAATCTTTTTGGTTCTGTTCCACCACCTGAGTTTTCGATTTTTGAGGATTTAAAAAGTAAGAGTAGCGAATTGAAGGATTTGGTAGCAAGGGCTTTAAATGGTGAGATTGTTCATTTACCTGATATATACTTCAATGCACATGATGCAATAGCTGAAGCTCCTGATATACCACTATGGATTCGTGCACTGATATTCCCATTAAATAATAGTATTGGCAAGCCTGAGCGTTTTGTTTTTATGCATGAAAACATTACAGAACGTAAGGTCGCAGAGCAAGAACTAATAAAAGCCAAAGACCAGGCCCAGGAGAGCGACCGCCTTAAATCTGCATTCCTCGCTAATATGAGCCATGAAATACGTACTCCTATGAACGGAATCTTAGGATTTTCGGAATTGTTGAAAAGACCTAACCTCACTGGAGAACAGCAGAAAGAGTACATCCGGATCATAGAAAAGAGCGGGGCTCGTATGCTTAATATTATTAACGATATTATTGATATTTCGAAAATTGAAGCCGGCCTGATAACAGTTGAAATAGAAGAATCGAATATTAATGAAAAACTGAACTATATATATTCCTTCTTCAAACCACAGGCCGACGAAAAGGGAATATATTTATTTGTCGGGAAATCCCTGCCCGATAATCAAGTGTGCATTAAAACAGACAATGAGAAGTTCTATTCCATTATTACCAATCTTGTTAAAAATGCTATAAAATTCAGTCACAATGGAGTCATTGAATTTGGGTATCAGTTAAAAGGAGAATTCCTGGAATTTTATGTTAAGGATTCAGGGATCGGAATACCCATCGACAGGCAGGAAGCAATCTTTGAGCGTTTTATTCAGGCTGATATTGCTGGTAAAATGGCATACCAGGGTGCAGGACTTGGATTGTCAATTTCCAAAGCCTATGTTGAAATGCTTGGTGGCAATATTTGGGTTGAAAGCGAAGAGGGCACAGGCTCAACTTTTTACTTCACATTGCCGTACAAAACCAACGCAGATAAAGAAATCAATAAACAACAGCCTGAGCCTGCGGGGAAAAGCAATGATGTTAGAAAACTAAAAATTCTGATAGTAGAAGATGATGAGGTTTCAGAAATGTTGCTTGCTGAAACAGTAATTAGGTTTAGCAAAGAAATTTTAAAGGCAGGAACCGGTATTGAAGCAGTTGAAGTGTGTCTCTCCAATCCTGACATTGACCTGATACTGATGGACATTCGTTTGCCCAGAATGGGTGGATACGAAGCTACAAGGCAAATCAGGAAATCTAATAAAGAGGTTATCATAATTGCACAAACCGCTCATGGTTTAACCGGCGACAGGGAGAAATCAATTGAAGCGGGATGCAACGATTACATTGCCAAACCCATTCACAAAGATGAACTACAGGCATTGATACAAAAATATTTCTGGAAATGATGGTGAAAGGTATTCACTCCCTGCAGCATTACAAAAACAACGCATACATGATTAAGGAAGAAATTGAGCCAGGTGTTTTACTCAACTGACTTTTGTAATCGTCATACGATGAATATGCAATTAAATGACTTACTGCCTGTTGAACGAATAGAAGAATTCCTTTCAATAGGAATGGAAAAATCAATTTTGAAGGCAGATTATTTTATTAAATCAGGAGAAATACCCTCTAAAATAGCCTTTGTGAATAAAGGATTATTTCGTTATGTATATAACAATGATAAGGGTGATGAATTTACCAAAGCAATAATGCCTGAAAATAATTTCATTAGTTCGTATTCTGCAATGGTATTAAGAAAGCCTTCCTACTTTTCAGTTGAAGCATTGGAAAATTCGCAATTACTCGAGATTAGCTGGTCCGACTTTTGCCTATTAATGGAAACGAATGTCTTTTGGATTAAATTTCTGATGAAGTTTATTGAAAAGGGATATATTGTTAAGGAAAGGAGGGAGCGCGATTTATTATTACTGGATGCGGAAACCCGGTATAGAAATTTTCTGGAAGAATTCCCCGGTATGGATCAAAGAATTAAACAAGGAATTATTGCATCATATCTTGGAATTAAACCTGAAACCTTAAGCCGGATCAGAAGAAAAATCGTTTTTTGACATAGGTCAATGCATTAGAATACTTGACAAATTAGTTTTGTGGTATTATTCAACTAATTGATTTTATCATGAAACTAAATAACAATACTGTATTAGTTACAGGTGGAAGTTCAGGTATTGGCCTTGAATTAAGCAAAGCGCTCATAAAAAAAGGAAATAAAGTTATCATTTGCGGTAGATCGAATGAAAAGCTAGCGGCTGCAAAAAATCAGGAACCCAGTCTTATAACCTATCAGTGCGACCTTTCCAATAGTCGTGAATGCATTGATTTTGCCCGAAAAATCGCAACTGATCATCCTGATTTAAATACCCTTATCAATAATGCAGCCATTGTCAATAAGATTGACTTCATTAATGATGAAAATGCCCTGGAACTGGCAGAAAATGAGTATCAGACAAATCTGATAGCCCCAATACGATTGATTAATCTTCTTTATAAAACAATCAGTGCAAATGATTCTTCTTCGATTATTAATATCACAACAGGATTAATATATGCACCGAGAGTTATTTATCCATTCTACAATTCATCAAAATCAGCTCTTCATTCATTTACGCAAACACTTCGAATCCGTTTGAAGAATGAAAATACCAGGGTGGTGGAAGTTATGTTTCCTGCTGTTGATACTCCATGGCACAAGGGGGCTCCTCCCAAAATAGCTATTAGTGCTGCTGCAGCTGTTTCGGAAATGCTCAATGGAATCGGGAAAGGACATTCGGAAATTAAAGTAGGGGGTGCAAAAATTCTCTATCTCATTTCAAGAATAGCTCCGTTGTTTGCACTTAAAAAAGTGAATGAAATACGATAAGTATAAAGCACACTCACTTTCTGGACATAAGGTATACTTCATATTGATCAGAGGTATATTGATCAGTGATCCGACAGAAAGGGGATCACTGATCAATAGGTTGTGATAATTATACCGGATTACAGCTACTGAATTTTCCGGGAAATTAGTAATTCAATTCTCTAAATATAGTAGCCACCTGAAACTTCAATTCTTTGTGCATTTACCCACTTTGCGTCATTGCTGCACAGAAAAGCCACCACACTGCCAATATCGTCAGGTAATCCGACCCTGCCTAAGGCTGTCCCCCCTGCTATATAACTGTTAATTTCTTTACTGTCTCTTACAAAACCTCCGGCAAAGTCAGTTGCAATAGCACCTGGAGCCACGGTATTCACCCTTATTTTTCTGCTGCCCAGTTCCAGTGCCTGGTAACGGGTTAAGCTCTCGATTGCTGCTTTCATGATTGCATAAGCTGAATAGTTGCTATTGCTGAAGCGAGCCAGTCCAGATGAAATATTTACTATACTACCACCATCAGAAAGGATTGGAAGTATTTTTTGTGTCAGGAAAAATGCAGACTTTAAGTGAGTGTTCACCATATTGTCGAATTGCTCTTCGGTTGTACTATCAAACGGAGCATAAAGGCCGGTACCTGCATTATTTACCAGTGAGTGAACCTGGTTAGTGTCAAAATCACTTTTTAATAATTCTCTTACCTGGCTAATAAAAGCATCAAATAAATTGCTTTTTGAAACATCGAGTTGTAGTGCGATGGCTTTTTTCCCAATAGCATTCACATCTTGTACCACTTTGCTGGCAGCTTCTTTGTTGCTGTTATACGTAATGATAATGTCAAAATCTTTTCTGGCTAACTGTATTGCCATATCTTTTCCCAATCCCCGGCTGCCACCGGTTATTAAAGCTACTCTGCTTGATTGATTTGCCATATTATTTACTTTTTTTAATGAAACACAAAAGTCGGTTCTTAAGTAAATAAAATGTTTGTAAATAGCAATCAACTATTTGCAAATATCAATCAATTGCGATATTTAAGCGGCGAAAGTGCAGTATGTTTCTTGAAAAAATTTGAAAAATGGGCTACCTCTTCAAAACCTAAGGCAAACGCAATTTCCGATACATTCCATTGGGTTTGTTTCAGCAGAATCTTGGCTTCTTCGGCAATTCTGCCATTGATGATGGTTTTAGTGCTTCTGCCTGTGGTTTCTTTCAATACTTTATTCAAGTGGTTGATATGTATTCCCAATACTTTCGCAAATTCAAGAGGTGTTTTGAGTTGTATTACCTGTGCTTCACTTTCAATGGGGAACTGCCTTTCAAGCAATTCTATGAACAAGGAGGAAATTCTATTTGCTGCATTGGTATTACCATTTGAACTTTCAATGGGTTTTAATTTCTGTGCAGTATGTATGAGTTCCAAAACATAATTTCGTATTAAATCATACTTAAATGCATAATCTGACGACAGTTCTGTATCCATCTTTCTGAATATCATTTCCATTCCAAGAAATTGTTCATCATCTAACTGAAAAACAAAATCACTATTAGGCTGAAATATAGGTAATTCATCGATCAGCAAACCAGTTTTCGATTTTGATAAAAACTCTTTCGTAAAAACACAGAAAAATCCTGCCTGTTCAGTTGTTTGAGGTGTATAACGGTAGGGTATTTTGGGCGTAGTAAAAGTATTCCCTGTTTCTCGATAAGAACTGTTTTACCTGCATACTCAACAAGATTTTTACCCTTTATCAGACTGATTTTATAGTACAACCTCCGGTTATAAGTCATTTCAGGTTTATTTTTACCGCTAAAGTAAAATTTGACGATATCAAAAACATTAAAATGTCCTAAATCATGGGTGCTTTTACTTTCAAAAAAGTTGTCAAGCTGACAACCACTGTCACCCCATAATTCCTTATAAAACTCTTTTATACTTATGTTTCCCATTGTTGCAAGATTCAAATAATGCAAATATAAAAGCATTTGGCTGATATATAAGATATAACCAGAAAAAGTGGTGAAAGCAGCCGTCAGTCTGCTTATTTTGTTTGATTGAGAATCCTCAGCGCTTCATCCACATGTTTGGTTGCCTGCATTTGCGAATTGAAGATATAGATTATTTTGCCTGTTTTATCTGCAACATAGGTTACACGGCCCGGAAGCAATCCTAATAAATTGGTAGGTACGCCAAATTGTTTACGAATCTTATTGCCTTTGTCGCTCAGCAGGGTAAAGGTAAGCCTGTGTTTGATGGCAAATTCTTTATGGCTTTCGACAGATTGTCCGCTAATGCCAATTACTGCATCTGCTTCCTTAAATACCTCAAACTGATCACGGAAGGAGCAGGCTTGTGCTGTACAGCCAGGACTGTCATCTTTGGGATAAAAATAAATCACCACATTCTTTTTGCCGATCACAGAATTAATAGCGAATAGACTTCCGTTTTGATCAGGCAAAGTAAATGATGGAATAGTGCTGCCAGTTTTTAGTTCGTTCATTGAATTGTCCTTGTTTAAAGTTAATAAGTGATGAGTATACTCATTATAAGCAGGTTATAGATTCATCGCTGACAGAAACTGCCTGGAATAAGTTATACAGGGAGAAGAAACTGTCGGTTAATTGACGGCTCACTATTATACTCCGATTGATGATGATATTGTGCTTTTCATTTTTTATCTGAAAATAGTACTCTTTTTGTCGAGTATGGATAGGTCTTCAGCTGTTAAATTAAACCTCATTGTCCCAACGTTTTCTTTAGCGTGCGCTTCTTTGGTAGCGCCGGGAATAGCCACAACAGTGTCACCATGAGAATTAATCAGCCAGTTGAGCGCGATTTGCGATGTAGTAACACCGTATTTAATGGCAAGTTCCTGAACAGATTTTATAACAGGCCTGCTCTTTTCCAGTCCGTTGGGTTTGAATTGTGAAGAATGTTTACGCATGCCGATATTTTTTAACAGTTCCGGATTATCGTGAAACTTCCCGGTAACCAACCCCTGCGCTAACGGTGAATAAGCGATGATGGTAATTCCAAGTTCTTTTGCAGTTTGCAGAATACCATTAGATTCAATTTTGCGGTCGAGCAGATTGTACCTTACTTGATTGGAAACCAGATGAATGTTGTGTTTTTGAAGAACTTCCCATGCATTTCTCATTTGAGCAGCCGAGAAATTGCTTACCCCTACATACCGTATTTTG
Organism: Bacteroidales bacterium; assembly: GCA_016707785.1. NCBI lineage: Bacteria > Pseudomonadati > Bacteroidota > Bacteroidia > Bacteroidales > Bacteroidales bacterium. Next base: position 14,995 of record JADJGZ010000049.1, read on the forward strand.
TGTTCTTTAACCAGCCTTGCCATGGCTTCCATTTCAGCTTTTGTGTTTGAGAACCCCCAGGGCTGATGAACCTGGTACAAATCAATGGGGTAAGGTGCAAGGGCTTCAATTCTGATCTATTGTTTTCAGGATATTGGAGGCGAATCTGAACATCGGCCACCATTTAGTGGCTATTATAATTTCACCAGGCTTTCTGCCAGTAGCTTTGAGAGATGCTGCCAAAGCTCGCTCTGAAGCACCATTTCCATATAATTCGGCAGTATCAAACCAATTGATACCACCTTCCAGGGAGATTTTTACCATTTGCGTGATAAGATCATCTTCCATGTTGGGCCAGAATTTTCCGGCCATATTATTTTGCGTTAAATTGCCAGCAGCCCAGACCAACAGGAGTTATCATCAATTCTGATTTGCCTAATGACCTAAGGGGAAGAATTTGGTTCATATTGAAGTCAATTATTTTTTTTGTGAAACTTACTTATTTATTGAAGTTATCCGTTTGCTATTTTTTTTAACATACCGCTGAAAATCAAACCATGAAAAGGTAATAATGAATACCAATATAGCCTGCCAGCCAGTCCTAAAGGTCTGAAAGTAGCTGTTTGTGTTAATAAATCCTTTTCGTCAATTTTAAACTCAAGCCATGCTTCACCCGGCAACTTCATTTCTGCGTAAAGCAAAAGCCTTTTTTCTTCACGGTCGGCATAGAGCACCCTCCAATAATCCAAAGCATCGCCTGCTGCCAGTTCTGTATAACTTTTACGGCCTCTTCGCATACCAACTCCACCTAACAGCTTATCTACAAAACCTCTTGATTCCCATAGCCAATTCCCATAATACCAGCCTGTTTTACCCCTATCGACCAGATTTTATTCACAGATGTCTGAGTGTTATTAACCTTACTTTTACGCACATCTTTAAAGCAGCCATTGATAGGAATTTCAATATACTGGGAAATACCTTTTTTTAAGGAGATTACTGGTTTGTGCATCTTTCCAGCTCGACAATACCTGGTTTTGTTCAATTTTATCGAAAGCCAGTTTAATAGAAGTATTATAATCTATCAGTGAAATGCCAAGCATTGATGCTAAATTATTAGGAGAGCATATCACTTCAACTTTCATACTATTAACAAGATTCTTAGCTAAAGAAAATGATGTTGCTGTTACGAAATATAACCAATACGAGGAGATTTTCGGCGTCATAACAGGTAATGATGATTATTCTTCAGACCTCTGATCGCTGCAAATTGCAATAGCATTTGCTTGTAACTAAGTATATCGGGCCCGCCTATATCGTAGCTTTTATTATAGGTTTCTGTGTTGCCGGTAACGCCCACTAAAAATTCAATAACATTACGGATTGCGATAGGCTGGCATTTTGTTTCAAGCCATCGTGGTGTTATCATTACCGGGAGTTTCTCAACCAAATCGCGGATAATTTCGAAGGAGGCACTGCCTGATCCTACAATAATGCCAGCCTTCAAGGTGGTAAGGGCAAAGCTTGAATCCGCCAGGATACTTTCCACATTTTTTCGCGACGACAAATGTTTAGACAGTTCCGATTCATTTACAATACCACTTAAATAAATTACTTGCCGGGCATTGGTATTTTGTATTCGTTCCCGGAAATTTCTGGCACAAACCTGCTCCATTGTTTCAAAATCGCCTGTTTGAGTCGACATGGAATGAATGAGATAAAAAGCCACATCAATATCCCCAGGTATAGAATTAAGACTTTCTTTCTTCAGAAAATCAGCTTCAATTACACTTAATTTTTCAGAGGCGTATGTTTTTGAATTGAAACGCTTTTGATCACGGACACAACATACAACATGGTGGCCGTTTTGCAACAATACCGGCAAAAGACGTTGCGCAATATATCCTGTAACTCCTGTTAGTAGAATTTTCATCCGTTAATCTTTGAGTGTCGACAACCCCGGAACATTAATTTAAAAATGAGGAATACATCCAAACTAATTTTTCCTGTGAGCGGATATAGTCACTCATAAGGGCATTTGTCCCTTCGTCATTAGCATCCGCTGATAATTGCAGTACTTCGCGCTGCAGAATTATTATTGTTTGAAGAGCATTTAGTATTTCACCAACAGCTTTGATTCCATCGCTCACCTGATCGCTCTCGGCTATTTTGGAAGCCTCCCTGTACTTAGAATAGTTGTGTGAAGGCGAATGACCTAAAGTCAAAATTCTTTCGGCAACTTCATCTATTTTCAGGAATAAGTCGTTGTAGAGTTCTTCAAACTTTAAATGAAGCTCAAAAAACTTCTCACCTTTGATGTTCCAGTGATACCCCTGGTGTTCTGATAAAATATGGAGTAATTTGCCAAAAGTTCATCTAGTTTTTCTGCTAGTTGTTTAGCTTTAACAGTGTCGAGTCCTATTGCATTTATATTTTTCATTGGTTTAATCTGTTAGTAAAGATTTTGTTTAATGAATCTTATAGTATATTAAACAAATATTATTGACTACTGTTCATCTTTAAGAAACACCATAAAGTTAAATTTACTTAATTATCCATGCAGCAGGGTACTTTAAGTAATGTTTGCAATGATTGTTCTTTATAGGTGTAATAGGGTCTTCAACTTGTTTTTTTCGTAACTCTGATAATTAATTTAATAAGTTCATTTATTACCAAAGGAGTAATTCCAAGTGCAAGAATAATCCCCCACGCCCTGAGATCAGGCATCTGCAAATGAAATGCAGTTTTTATGGCTGGAATTTTAACCACAAGGAATTGAAGGGCTAAGCCTGACAGAATGGCTCCCACAAGGAATTTATTTGAAAAAATTCCGATGCTGAAAATGGATTTTCTTTCATTTCTCAGTGCTAAAGAATAAACTAACTGACAAACTACTAAAACCATGAAAGCCAGGGTACGGGCATATTCTATTGTATTTTGTGGTACCTGTTTATCGAATGGAGTGTAGCCATGCTCATAATATCCAAAAAAGTAAGCAGTGATCGTTAATGCACCTATCAAAACTCCCCCAAGCAAAACATGCATACCCGCACCATTGGCAAAGAAACTTTCTTTGGCAGGCCGTGGCTTTTCTTTCATTACATCGGTGTTTCCCGGATCCATTCCAGCGCAATCGCAGGGAGTGAATCGGTGATTAGGTTAATCCATAGAAGTTGTGTTGCAATTAATGGGGCTTTCCATCCTATGATCAGTGCGACAAATATGGTTATCACTTCCCCCAGGTTACAGGTAATCAGGAAAATGACGGACTTTTTTATGTTATTGTAAATATTTCTACCCTGTTCAATGGCCGTAACAATGGTTGAAAAATTATCATCAGTAAGAATCATATCCGAAGCACCTTTGGCAACATCAGTGCCTGTAATTCCCATCGCTACTCCAATATCGGCAGTGTTTAACGACGGGGCATCGTTGACCCCGTCACCCGTCATGGAAACTATATTGCCCTGAGATTTCAGTGCCCGCACAATTTTTACTTTATGTTCGGGGGATACACGTGCAAAAACATTGTAATTATCAATCTTTTCAGAGAATTCAAGTTCGGTAAACCCGTCAATTTCCTGTCCTGTTAATGTTTGTTCTATCTTTTCTGCAATTCCCAGCTGAAAGGCAATAGCGAATGCCGTATTCTTATGGTCACCGGTAATCATGAGCGTTTTTACCCCGGCCATTTTTGCTTTTAGAATAGAGTCCTTCACTTCAGCCCTTGGTGGATCTATCATACCCACCAGGCCGACAAGTATCAGGTCTTTTTCCATCTCTGAAGGGTCAATTTTTTCATTCACCTGCTTATAGGCTGCCCCAAGGGTGCGCAAAGCCTGATCAGACATAATAATGGCAGCATCCAGGTACCTCTTTTTATGAGCTTCGGTTAAAGGACTCGTTTTTCCATCCTCTAATACCTGGGTGCAGATTTCTATTAAGTTTCCCGGAGCACCTTTCGTATAAACAGAAAACTTCCCGTTTTCTTCAACCAGTGTAGACATTAGCTTACGGTCAGAATCAAAAGCTGATTCATCGATACGCTTGTTGCTGTGGAGTAATGATTTACGGTCAATCCCCAGTTTGTCGCCCATCACCAGCAGAGCTATTTCAGTGGGGTCCCCGGTTCCCTGCCCATTGTCATAGCTCGCATCAGAGCAAAGGATCATGACTTTAGCCAGGAGTTTTTGCTCTTCTGAATGTGTTTCCTCCAATCCAAGCTGAAATAGACCTTGATGGGTGAAGCAGCTTGTAACCGTCATTTTATTTTGCGTTAACGTACCTGTTTTGTCGGAGCAGATAATATTCAGAGAACCCAGTGTTTCAACAGCGGAAAGTTGTTTAATAATGGCATTTTTTTTTGAAAGGTTTGTAACCCCTATTGCCAGCACGACTGCTACTATTGCTGCCAGTCCCTCTGGTATGGCGGCCACAGCCAGGGAAATCGACATCAGGAATATTTCAGACAAATCCCTTCCCTGCAACATTGCAATGATGAAAATCAATACACAAATGACTATTGCTATAATACCTAAGTTTTTACCCAGTTTATCCAAACGGATTTCCAATGGTGTTTTCGACTTAATCTCTGTGTTTATGATGGAAGCAATTTTGCCAATTTCTGTATTCATTCCTGTTCCCACTACTACGCCGAATCCTCTTCCTATGGTTATTATAGTAGACATGAAACCTAGGTTTAACCGGTCTCCCAGGGCAGTTTTAAGGTCAGTTTGAATAAGGGTGGCGTCTTTTTCTGATGGAACAGATTCCCCTGTTAATGATGATTCATCAACCTGCAGATTAATGGATTCGATCAGGCGAATATCTGCGGAAATAATTCTGCCCGCATCAAGAATAAGGATATCACCAGGTACGATATTTTCAGAATCAATCTCCTGAACTACTCCATTTCTGCGAACAAGTGTTTTTGGAAATGTAAGTTTCTGAAGTGCTTCAATCGCTTTCCCGGCTTTTACTTCCTGAACTACGCCCAGGATTGCATTAATACTTATCACGAATAAAATTATGGCTGCATCAACATACTCTCCCATAAAAATGGTAATAACCACCGCTCCAAGCAGGATATATATTAACCAGTTTTTAAGCTGGGCAAAAAACAACAGGATTATGCTTTTCTTTTTTTCTGACAGTAATTTATTTGAACCGTATTTCTTCAATCTGGCTATAGCTTCATCATCAGAAAGACCATAAGCAGGATCAACATTAAGTTCTTTTAAAACTGCTTCTACTGATTTGGAAAACCACATATTTGTTTCGAATTTGTTTAATTTGAATATAGCATCACTTACCTTTAAAGGATCGTTGCAATTTATGAACTCGCAGGGGAAGGAGTGTTACATAATAATTTTATAGAATTGCATAATTCCTTGTTTGTGAACACAGAAAATAGAACCAGACTATGGCAACAACGGATTTTCCCATAATAAAAACACATAGACTTTTACTTCGACAGTTTTCAGGAAGTGACTTGGAAAATGTATACAGAGGTCTGTCGCACCCGGACATTATAAAATACTATGGAGTTAGTTATACAACATTGGAAGAAACAAAGGAACAAATGAAATTTTTTACCAGTTTGGAGTATAATGAAACAGGAATTTGGTGGGCAGTTTGCTCATTGGATAATACAACATTTTATGGAGCAGGGGGTCTGAATAGTTTAAGCAAAGCACATAAAAAAGCGGAAATTGGTTTTTGGCTGCTTCCTGATTATTGGAGACAAGGAATCATGACTGAAACAATGCCTATCATTTGTAAGTATGGTTTTGAAAAATTGGGACTTCACAGAATTGAAGGGTTTGTAGAATCCGACAATATAAACTGTAAAAAAGCAATGGAAAAACTTGACTTCCGGCACGAAGGAACTATGAGAGATTGTGAAATAAAAAATGGAAAATTTATTAGTTTAGAAATATACGCAAAACTTCAAACGGCTGAAGAGCAATAAGCCAGATCGCTTGCTGATTTTGGGCCAACTTGCTGATTCTGAACAAATATTCTGCTTTGTTAGGTTTTTCTGCTTTCAAGCTGAGAAAAAGACGTACCTGAGTCCTGGCTGCCGCGTAAAACGTGTTAAGGATGGCATGAAATCCATAATCGAATCGATTTTCAAATGATGGTGGTCTTATTGCAAATTAAGAGATTGTATAAAAATGCTTTTCCCTGAAGAATCCAAGCCAAAGGCATCCTTTCGGGAGAAATCATCCGCCAATTGGCGGATGAATTCTGAATTCTTTTTGAATTTAAATTAAACAGCATTGCGCTTTCTTTTGGAAGAATTTGTTATATTAGTAATAGACAGGAAGCATTATTGTTTATGCATAGTGATATGTTTCAAAGAGAATAACGGGCAAAAGTTCTCTGGCTGGCCTGACTTAAAACCAGTCAGGTATTACTTGCTTGTCACAAAGTATCATAGATGAAATGTTAATGGGAAAGAACTTAAATAATTATTTACTTGACCTCTTTGAATCTATTGAGCAGAATATTTATGCTTATATGAAAGATAGAAAGCCTGAATACATCCATAATTTGAGGCTTGATATAAAAAAAATAGATGCAATTATTTCATTTGCTGAAAAACTCTTTAAAGAAAAGCATGATGCTTCTAAGTTGAAGCCATTATTTATGAAAGCAGGAAAAGTCAGGGAACTGCAAATTATTATTCAGCTGATAATTACTATTCCTTATTTCCCCCAAAGACTTATTACTCAATTAAAAAAGAAAGAAAATACCCTTGTTCAACAATTTATTAATAATGGTTCAAGATATATCTTGCTTATCAGACAATTTAGAGAAAAGGTTGATTTACCTGATACACTTCCAGGTAAAAGAGCTATCAAAAAGTATTTTAACAGGGAGAAAATTAAAGCAGAACTGCTGCTTCAGCTTAACGTGAGAGATGGCCTGCATGCTTATAGAAAGAAAATAAAGAAAATGATGTATGTTTATTTGGCATTGCCTGGAAGATTAAAAAAGAAAATTAATTTAGATGAAGCAGAAATTGACAAGCAACAAAAGAAGCTGGGGATTTGGCACGACACTTATTCTGCAATTCACTTTCTTTCACTTGTACCTCTTCCCGGGAAAACAATGGATGAAGTTTTAAAATTGAAAGAAAAAGAAGAACGGCAATTTAAAGCTTTGCACAAAAAACTTTCAACCTGTCATAAGTGAAATTGGAATGATTTTTCGCTGATATTTTTCTCTTTTGTGTCATTTTTATAAAATCAGGCTAAATACTACTTTTAGTTGTTAAATATCTACTATAAGTAGAGTCAATACAACTTTAAGTTGCCTTTTATTTTTGGATACTGCTTATGCTGCAGAATACCTTTGCTGAGTCTAACAACTAAAAAGAAACACGATGTTAAATGCAGAAATCATTGGCAAAAGAATTGCCGACGCCAGGAAGAAGTTGAATGTTTCCCAGGCTCAGCTGGCTCAACATCTATTCATTAGCTCACAGGCTGTGGGAAAGTGGGAGAGGGGAGAATCCATGCCGGATTTCATCACCATAAACCGTCTTGCAGAAATCCTGAATGTAGACCTCAATTATTTTTCGGAAGGCTTAAAGCATGAGTCCCTTGTTGAAACAGCAAATGCATCTATGGAGGCGCTTCCGGATGAGATATCAACAGGAAAGCCAAATAATCAGCTCAAATGGGATATGTCGCGAGGGAACTGGGTGGATGCCGATTTTTCCGGGTTGAAAAACCTGCATGAAAAATTCAATGCATCCAATATGCTACGCTGCAAGTTTGCAGGTTCTGATTTATCAGGACTTCAGCTTCGGGGCAATAATGTTGACCGTTGCGACTTCACAGGATCCGATTTCAGGAATAGCCTGGTTTCTGGTTCCAATATTGCCAATAATCTGTTCAAAGACTGTTCACTTAAAGATACCGAGTTTATTGCAAGTCATCTCTATGGATGCGATTTTACGGGTGCCGATTTTACAGGAATGAAGATTAAAGCGGGCGGCATTACAGGTGTGGTAGATAAATCCGGCGATTCTGAAAAAAATACGATTTCAAATGCTATCTGGAACCGCAGCTCATTTATCAATTCCCATATTGCCGATTTAATATTCACCGGCACTATTGAAGACTGCTATTTTGAGAATTGTGCCTTTACAAGAGTGACATTCAAGAAGGTTTCCTTTTTGAACACTTTCTTTAAGAACAACAAAAACCTGAAGCGTATCCGTTTTATTGATTGCCAGGCCGATCGGATAACCTATGAATTCCTGAAAAGCGGGAAAGCGGATTTAAGCGGTATTACCATCGTTGAATCATGATTACATGTTTATTGATCAACAATCAATAAATGAATGATAATTCCGGTTATTATCGCCGGGAAATCGATACATTCCCAAATATCATATTTTGTAGAGACGCCCGATTCGGGCGTCTCCCCATTGTGCCGAAAATGAAATTTTATATTGAGACGCCCAAATTGGGCGTCTCTACATTGTGCCGAAAATGAAATTTTATATTGAGACGCCCGATTCGGGCGTCTCTACATCATTTAAAAAAATGGATTGTCATCAAAAATCGGCATTTACAATGTATTTTTGAAAAAAGAATGCTCTTATGGATAACACAAGAATCTTCAAAACCCCTTTTGCGAACATTTATCCGCTATATATTCAGAAGGTTGAAAGGAAGGGGCACACAAAAGCTGAAGTATTTTTGATCCTTTTGTCTTTACTGACTGTAGTGCTTCCGGGATGTAAAAAGAATGAAGCCACTCCGGAGATTATTACGCCAAAAAAGTGGCATATTCTGTCGAGTCAGCCCAATGTTTTCTTAAGCTCGGTCAGCTTTCTCAATTCAAATATAGGTTTCGCGGTAGGTTCATATTTGGATGATGAGGGATTATTTTTACATGGAATGATCTTTAAAACATCTGATGAAGGGGTAAATTGGGTTGTTACTTCCCCCGATACCCTGCATGATTTATTTACAGTGTTTTTCACAGATACTTTAACCGGGTATGCAGCGGGTACAAACTGTATTATCAAAACAAGTAATGGGGGCAAAGATTGGATTACCATTCTTGAAGACACAGAAATACACTTAATTTCAATGTATTTTCCAGATAAGAATACCGGATTTGCTGTTGGATTATTCGGTGAGATATTAAAAACCACCAATGCCGGAGAAAGCTGGGAATACCAGCAATCAGAGACCCGGTGTCAGCTGACTTCCGTATGGTTTACTGATAATCAGACAGGATATATAGTAGGGTACTGGAACCAGGACCCGGACCTATATGGAATCATGCTTAAAACTAAAGACGGGGGTGCAACCTGGGATTCTATTCCCCTGCCTGCCCGTTATACACCTGCTTCAATTACATTCACCACTCCTACAGTAGGTTACATTACAGGTGGCAATTCTGTTCTGAAGACCACTGACGCAGGCCGGAACTGGGAAATTATCTTTACCAACCCATATGGAGGGTTACAATCTGCCTCATTTATCCGTAATTCCCCTTCCGGTTTTGTGGTGGGTCAAAATGGGGCAATATTTAAAACGGTGGATGCAGGTGTGAACTGGTCGCGGATGGAAGGTGCAACTACTCATTCGCTGAATTCTGTTTTTATGGTAAACTATGATCTGGCATATGCTACCGCCTTTGACGGGTTTACAAATATGGGAACACTTCTCAAATGGAAATGATGTACACCTGGTTTGAATGAGTTACCCGACAGTAAGAACTGTCAGGTGGGTGATTGACCGGAAGCCCTGATAAGATGCAGAATAATAAATGGTTTAATACTCTTCACATTCTTCAATCATTAATAACATGATGATGAAAAAGATTGTTTCCTTTTTGCTGATCACCGGATTCGTTTTCCTGTTTACACTTGATTCAATAGCACAGTCGTGTCATGCCCGGCTTGGGATGAACTTTTCAGGGTTCAATCAGTTTGACGAGAATGGCTCTTACAATAATTACCGGATGATCAAGCCGGGATGGAATGTCGGGGGTGTGTATGAATTCTTCCCGGGTAATCGTTTTTCGATCGAAACAGGCCTTATACTTGAAAGTAAGGGCGAAAAGTATGATTACACCAAGTGGGTCCCTTCCGAATTCACGAAAGCAATCAATATAACCAGATTAATTTATCTTGATCTCCCGGTGATGGGTAAGCTTAATATTCCAGTTGGTAAAAAGATATTCTTTGCTGCGGCAGGTCCCTATGTCGGTCTTGGCCTGTTAGGTTGGGAAGAAAGCATTACTACACCCAAAACCAATCTGAATACCCGTTCACTAGTGGGTTGGGGGAATAAAAGCGATAATAGATACAGGCGGATTGATTATGGAGGGAAAGCAATGCTGGGTGTTGAATATGGTAACTTCCAATTCAGCCTCTTTTATTCAGCCGGACTAAGAGATATTTACAATTTTGATAGGGACCACCATAAAACACTGAATCAATCAGGTGGATTCACAATAGGTTATAAAGTGGTCCATTAAGTTTTCATCTGACTAAGGAATAGTGATATTAAAAATTCCTTGATTCAGAAATTGTTATACTGTATCCTGATGGAAACCGTTTTTGAACACATACTCATAAATCATTATAAAGCGGATCTGATTGCTTATATGCAAGCTCATCCTGAAAACTTTGAAGAAGTCATTCATCTGGCTGTCTCAGATAAACAGCCCTATGCCTGGCGTGCAGCATGGCTGTTATGGAGTTGCATGGAAAAGAATGATCCAAGGGTCCTCGACTATCAGCAAGACATTATTGATTGCTTAAAAAGCAGCCAGGAAAATCAACAAAGGGAATTGCTTAATGTGATCCTGAATTTGGATATTCAAGAAGAGTTGGAAGGTTTGTTGTTTAATGCTTGTATTTCTATATGGGAGAAATTGAGTAATCAGCCTTCAGTCAGGTTGAAGGCATTAAAAACAATGATCCGTATTGTCGGAAAACACCCGGAATTGTCCCAGGAAATTGACTTTCTGACCCAAAGCCATTATTTAGAATCCTTGCCTCCTGCATCGAGAAAGTCGGTAGGGGTCATGATAAGATCTATCCGTCAACCCTGAGCATTTCAGATCCTTCTTCAAATTCCATTTTCCTTTTTATACTTCAAATGCATCTGTAGTATATATACAGCTTTTTATATCTTTGTACAACATTTGAATGGGATGCTGGTACATGAAATTAAACACCTGGTAGCTAAAGACGTAAGCCTTGAATTAAAGCAACGCTACGCCTTTAATGGGATTCTGCTTTATGTAGTGTCTACCATTTTTGTGTGCTATCTTTCGTTTACTGGTGTTATAGATCCTGAAACCTGGAATGCGCTCTTCTGGATCATTATGCTTTTTGCTGCGGTAAACGCAGTTTCCAAGAGCTTTGTCCAGGAAAGCATCCAAAGGCAGCTTTATTACTATACCCTGGCAAGTCCGCAGTCGATCATACTTTCGAAGGTGATTTACAATACTATGCTGATGGGTGTGCTTTCTGCCCTTTGTATCCTGGTTTTCACGGCCCTGATGGGTAGCTTTATCCATTCCTATGGGGTGTTTATGCTTGCCCTGGCTTTAGGGAGTTTTGGTTTTTCTTCTGTACTGACCATGATTGCCGCTATTGCCTCCAGGACCAGCAATAACTTTGCACTGATGGCCATTTTAAGTTTTCCCATCATGTTGCCCTTTTTGTTGTTACTCATGAATGTATCTTCTTCAGCCCTGAGTAATGGTACAATTGCCGATAACGCAACCTACCTGCTGGCATTATTCCTGCTGGATGCTGTTGTAGTGGCACTCTCATTTGTTCTCTTTCCGTATTTGTGGAGAGATTAATTTTAACCATGCATGAATTATTGAAATATGGGAATGACCTTTAAAAAAGATTGGTGGAAGTTTCTGGGACTCGCTTTAGTGCTCTATAGTGTTATTGTGGGAATGATGATGAAAGTCCCTGAATTGCCTCTTATCGGGGAATCAATCAGGAACCTTTTTTACCATGTGGTAATGTGGTTCGCGATGATGCTTATGTTCATCATTGGCCTGGTGAGCAGCATCCGATATCTTTCGGCTTTTGACATGAAATATGACCGGCTGGCCTCGCAGGCAGTGAATGTGGGCCTCCTATTCGGGATACTTGGTATTGTTACCGGGATGGAATGGGCCAAATTTACATGGGGCACTGCCTGGACTAACGATCCCCAGTTGAATGGCGCAGCAGTCACTATACTGGCCTACTTTGCCTACCTGGTGCTTCGAAGTTCTTTGGATGAGGACCATAAACGCGCAAGGATTTCAGCTGTCTATAATATCTTTGCATTTGTCCTGCTTGTAGTATTCATTGGAATTCTGCCGAGAATCGCCAATAATTCATTACATCCTGCTGCAGGGGGAAATGCCAGCACTATGGCTACATTGGATACTTCACTTCGCATGGTGTTTTATCCGGCTATCATCGGTTGGGTGCTCATTGGTTGCTGGATTATACAAATCAAATTGCGACTGGCCTCCATCAAACACAGGCTCATGGAATCCGATATTCAATAATCGCCATGTTAAACAAATGATTGTCTAAACTTGTTAATTACTTACCATGTACGAATCAAAATATTTTGTGGTTGTCATCGTTTTGGCAACAGTATTTGTAGGAATCGCCGGTTACCTTATTTACCTTGATATTAAAACCCGGAAACTCGAAAAACAACTCAACGACAAGGAGAAAGATTAAGATGAAAAAAACGCATATTATCATCATCATATTTGTAGTTGTTGCAATAGGTGTAGTGATCAGTTTGTTCATGAATATCAGCACTTACAGCAACTTCTCAAAAGCAGCCCGTAACCAGGGGAAGGATTTCCAGATCATCGGGAAACTCGATAAAACCCGTCCTGTTATTTACGATGCCAAACTGAACCCCAATGAGTTTTCATTCTATATGGCAGATGAAAAAGGACATGTCAGGAAGGTGGTTTATAGCGGGGCCAAACCCCAGGACTTTGAGAAACCTTCGCAATTGGTTGTCATCGGAGCTATGGCTGATGACAGCATCTTTCTTGCGAAAAGCCTGCTGATGCAATGTCCTTCGAAATATAATGACGATGACAAGCCGGATTCTTTTGGAAAAAAGGAATTTGACGCAACGAAACCTCAACAGGGTACCAGTATGTAAGCCTTAGCGGCTATCATTTTCACCCTTACATTTTCCTTTTTCTTATCAGGTCTCCTTAGTAACTCTGGAGTTTGCGCTGATTATTGTTTCTCACCACTTATGGTTTTGAATTCACAGTTATCGGCCAGGCCTTTTAACAAGCTTTCAAGACAAAGGGTAACATAGATATCCGGTTTTTCCTGTTCGAGGATGGATTCATTCAATTTATATTGCCATTTATCCCAGATAAAGACAGTTCTGGAGAAACTATCTTTGAAATAGGATTGCACATATTGCCCGAATGAATCATGGATGATCAGGATATTTGGCAGCGATGCATCACTCTGTGTATATCCCTTAAAGTATTCTTTGGCTTCAAACTCATCAGGCACCTGGTAGGGGCAGGGCTGAATCAGGCTGGTAGTAACCTTATATTTTGGATTAAAGAAATAGCGACGGTCTCTCATTTCCTTTGCCTTATTGAGAATAACCGCCAGGTTTCCTCCATCCCTCCACATGGTTTGAATATTGTAATCAGACGATTGCTTCATCTTCAGTCCAGGGAAATTATGCCTGATATTCTTCATGATTTCCTGGTATCCTACAAATCCCCCGATATCGTTCCAATGGTTATCAGTAGCCATAAATAATCCTTCAGGGATGCTGTCCTTTGCAGCCAATAAGGCCGGTCTTAAATCAATAACCTTGATGCCGATACTTTTCAGCAGGTCGATGAATTGATCAGTACGACTGATCGTATCTTTCTGTTGAACAAACCAGGGCAGGTATTCAGGGTAAATGGAATATTTTGTCGGACAAATGGCGAAGTAGTAATCGATCCCTTTTTCAGCCAGGTACTTTTTCCGAAAGAGGAAATCAGATTTCACTTTATCCAGGTCTTCCCGGGTGAAAAGATCTGTGCGCTGGTAATTCACCAATTCCTTGGGTACCATAAAGAGGTTGCCCTTTTTCCCAAGGATTACCTGGTCGGGATAAGGACATTTGTTGAATAGGTTCAGGCTCAGGTCGGAATAAACCTTCACCAGCTGATTCCTATAGGCAAAGTGGTCATTATAATAGGCTTCGTAAGCTACCGGAAAGGGGTCGAGAAGGTTTAAACGAAGTACAGGTTTATCACTCAATCTCCTGTTTTCACTATTAGGCATTTCTGGCAACCAGTGAAAAGCCTGCTGCAAAAAAGCAGAGCAGAGAACGAGGGCAAAGAGGACGATCGCTGTGATGCGGGATACCAGTGTCTTGCGGTTCATAATTCTGCTGGTTAGAAACGATAATAAATAAATGGATTGTAAGTTGTCGTAATCAGGTACATGGAACAGATGGCCAGGATGGCAGTGAAAAACAGCACCTGTGCTATTCTGTATGATTCTGCAATCAGCAGAGAGCGTTCTTCCATACGGCTGACCTGTAAATCTATTTTCTTATTGAGCCATACAAGTAATCCTGATGCACTAAGCAGTCCTATCACAAAGAAGAGTATGAATTCTGCATTCATAATCTTACTGAAGGTATAGAGGTTCAGACTGGCGTTACTTTGTCCGAAAAGGGCGGCATAATAGTCCCAGGCATAACCTATGTCTTCTGCTCTGAAAAGTACCCATGCCATCAGGGCTACAAATAAAGTATAAAGATGCTGAAGGGGGCGCCAGAGTTTATCAGGGAATTTGCCCGACAACAGCCTTTCCAGGATCAGGAAGGTCCCGTGCATAAACCCCCATAATACAAACGACCAGCTTGCCCCATGCCACAGTCCTGTTACGAAAAACACAAATAAAAGGTTAAAATATGTTCTTCCATTTCCTTTCCTGTTTCCTCCAAGGGGAACATATAAATAGTCCCGGAACCAGGTGGACAGGCTGATATGCCAACGTCTCCAGAATTCCTTGATCGACCTTGAGATGTAGGGGTAGTTAAAGTTTTCCATAAAAGTAAACCCGAACATCTTTCCTAATCCGATCGCCATATCAGAGTACCCGGAAAAATCAAAATAAATCTGAAGT
>JADJGZ010000050.1 GCA_016707785.1 Bacteroidales bacterium
TACTGCTGCCACAAATATATTCGCCTCCGCCAATGGTGATACTGATATTGACCTTGAATGGACCAATGGAAGTGGATCAGGCAGATATGTGGTCATTAACACTGTCAACTCTTTCACCAACCCAGTGGATGGAACGGCAATACCTGCTTTTAATCCTGTTTATACAGGCTCCGGTGAGCAGGTCGTATATGCAGGCCCCGCGAATTCCGTTACGGTTTCTGGTTTATTACCCTGTACGGAATATTATTTCAGGGTTTTTGAATATAACTGCTCAGGTGTTAACTCTAAGTACTTTACTCCAGCAGCTGCCAATAATCCTGTAGCAGTTTCGACTTCTAATGTGAATCTGCCGGCTGATTTTACGGTTAGCGGTCAATCTGCTTATTGCTCTAATGACCCCAACGTAGTTATTAACCTGAGTGGTTCTGAATCGGGGGTTAACTATCAATTAATGCTGGATGGTACCGCTGTTGGTTCTTCAATGCCCGGTACCGGCGCCGCAATGATCTTTACTTATTCACCCCTCACCGCTGGGACCTATACCATTGAAGCTGTTGATGGAATCTTTGCCAGCTGCTCTGCTACCATGCCAGGTTCTGTTGTGGTAACCATAAGCCCCTCCCCTGCTGACCCACTTACAGCTATTGCCGACAGGACCAACATTTGCAGCAATGATGGTGGGAATATCACTTTAACATCAACCGGAGGAAGCGGTTCAACCTTTGAATGGTATTCAGGGACCTGCGGAACCGGAACACTGGTAGGAAGTTTACAATCGGTTACTATTCCTGCTCCCACCACCACCACTACTTACTTTGGAAGATGGACCACCCCTACCTGCGGGAATAGCGCCTGCCTTTCAGTTACCATTAATGTCGATCCGGCACCTTCAACCTCCAATGCCGGCCCTAACCAGGGGATTTGCGGCAGTTTGAGTGCCACCTTAGCTGCTACAGTGCCAACATCAGGAACTGGTGCATGGAGCACACAGTCCGGCCCGGGAACCATCACCTTTGCTAATATTAACCAGAACAATACAGGAATCACTGCTTCTGTAATCGGGATTTACACCCTGGTTTGGACCGTTTCCAATGGATTAGTCTGTACCCCCAGTACCTCCACCGTTGAAATCAATTTCAGTAATGCCCTCACGGTAACAGCCAGTTGCAATACTCCGATATGCAGTGGTGATGATATCTTTCTTTATTCTGACATTGCCGGTGCCACCTATTCCTGGACCCATCCGAATGGCTTCACCTCCAATCAGCAAAATCCGGTTATTACCGGCTCAACGATGGCTGATGCCGGCACCTATACCCTTGATGTTACTAATATCCCCGGTGGATGTCCAAATACCAGTGATACTACTAATATTGTCATTAATGAGTCACCCACGGCCCCAACCTCATTGGCATCAAATCCGGCAGGAATTTGTGCCGGCAGCGGTGGTAATATCATTCTCACCTATACCGGGGGAGTGGGAGATACACTGCATTGGTATGAAGGAAGTTGTGGTGGCACTCATCTTGGAGTCGGCAACAACCTTTCTATCCTTGCACCTGTAGCTACCACAACCTATTTTGCGCAATGGGCAAGCAACCTCTGCGGAGTTTCTACCTGTGAATCAGTAACTGTTACGGTTGAAAACCCTCCTTCGGCAGCAAATGCCGGATCGGATCAATCCTTATGCGGGGTTACCAATACTACGCTTGCAGCCGTCGTACCCTCACCCGGAACCGGAACCTGGTCGACGGTTTCAGGGCCCGGAACCATAACATTTGCAAATACAGCAAATCCATTCAGCGCAGTCTCTGCCTCATCGATGGGGATGTATATTTTGAGATGGACAGTTTCAAACGGCACTATTTGCCCTGCAAGCACCGATGATGTCAATATTGAATTCAGTAATGCCATTTCAGTTACGGCAGGTAGTAATTCCCCTGTTTGTGAGAATGATACGATCTTTCTGACCTCAAGCATTGCCGGTGCCACTTATGCATGGTCAGGACCCGGTGGATACTCATCAAACCTTCAAAACCCGGTGATTCCAAATATCACATCAGGTAATTCAGGAATATACACTGTTTCTGTGACGGCTATTCCCGGAGGCTGCCCTCCCACTAACGGAAGCATTACAGTGAACGTGACGCCTAAACCAGCAACTCCGGCCATTACTTCCGTTAATATTGCCGGGAATGCTCAGAATGTGTGCCAGGGAACATCTCAAAACTATTCTATTACCCCTCCGACTGCCGGTTCATCCTATCTCTGGACACTTACCGGTCCGGGGGGTACCATGACAACCGCTTCCAATCTGAGTCAAATTTCCATCAACTGGAATACGGTTGGCGGACCCTCTGTTGTTTCAGTCATAGAAACTGCATCTTCCGGCTGCCAGGGCGACCCACAGATACTCAATGTCACTGTTATGGCACCTCCTACCATCATGACAATGGATACAACAGGGGCTACCAATGGACAGAACAACGGCACATTGAATGCTACGGCTTCAGGTGCTGCTCCTTTACAGTATTCAGTGGATGGTGGACTTTGGTCTAATTCAGGCTTATTTAACACTCTGCTTCCAGGCAATCATACCCTGCAGGTGAAAGATGCCAATGGCTGCATAAGTACAGGCAATTTCACCATTAATAATATTTTTGTCGGAATGACCTTCAATGGCGGTACAGCATCTGCCTGCCCTGGCAATACAGTATTGGTACCTGTTTATGCCACCGGATTCAGTAATATCAGGAGTTTCGACCTTTGTTTATCATACGATAACAGTATCGCCGGCTTTATTCAAACCAGTTCCCTGCATAGTTCACTCAGCGGCACAACTACCGATGCCTCTGTGCCGGGCAACCTGCACCTTACCTGGGATGGAACCTCCAATGTGACCATCAATAACGGCGACCTGCTTTTCAATCTTGAATTCACCGGGTTACAGTCAGGAATCGCCAATGTGAACTGGAATGATTTTCTGCCGGGAATTTGCGGAGTATTCGACCAGAATAATATCGCACTGGTTACGAATTTTATTCCCGGGAAAGCTACTTTCTATCAAACACCACAGGCTATTATTTCCGGTGATACTGACTTATGTCTGGGAGATCCCCTTGATCTGACCGCCGAAGGTGACACCCTGACTCATCAATGGACTTTACCCGATGGTACTTCATTTATAGGGCACCGAATACAACAACCCTCTTCTGTTATTGCTGATGAAGGGAAATACCTTGTGGTAGCAACCAATACTTTAGGTTGTGACAGTCGTGACTCAGTCCAGGTGGCAGTTCACCCAATTCCTACAGTTAGCCTGGCTCCTGCCGACAGTGTTTGTACAGAAGCAGAAAATATTCTTACTCCCGGAAATGCCTTTGCGTCCTACCTATGGCCCGATGGCAGCGGTAATCCTACATACCTTGCCCCGGGTGAAGGCGTATACTGGGTGCAGGTGACTGATGCCTCCGGATGTATAGCCAGGGATACCGTCAGCCTGATCATTTGTCCTGCTGCACTGTATGTCCCAACAGCATTTTCTCCTAATAGTGATGGCCATAACGATTCCTTTAAAGCCAGGTATAGTGATGTGGATGTACTTGAAGGATTCAGGCTTGTAGTTTATGACCGATGGGGGCAATTGCTCTTTGAATCAAATGATATAGAACTGGGATGGGATGGGAAATTCAAAGGGGAATATTGTCCTACTGGTGTTTATACTTATGTCATTTTCTTCAGGAAGCCTGAAGGTAAAACCATCTCACAGGAAAGCCCATACCGGGGACTGATCACGCTTGTGAGGTAAAATCTCTGACCGAATACTGCAATTTCCAGAAACTGTAGCTCTTGTTCCACCGGGCAATCATTTATCTTTGTCCTCACAAAGCGCTGGTTTAATTCTTATAAAATGTTAAGGTTCGCATTTCCACTTTTCATCCTTTTTTCTTCAATCTTTTCCCCTGCTGCCCAGTCGCAGAATACTTCCATTGGTGGTGAATTAAAAATATTTCATGCAGGGAGTCTTTCTGTTCCAATGAAAGAAGTGACAACTGCCTTTAATAAACAATATCCTAAGGTGAAGGTCTTGCTTGAATCAGCGGGTAGTGTAGCATCAGCCAGGAAAATAACAGACCTTAAAAAACCTTGCGATATCATGGCTTCTGCCGATTATGCCGTTATCGACAATATGTTGATCCCGGAGTATGCCGACTGGAACATCAAATTTGTCAGTAATGAACTCTCCATTGTTTACAGTGAAAAGAGCCGTTATGCATCTCAAATCAACAACAAGAACTGGTTGGATATCCTGATGAAGGAGGATGTCGCTTTTGGCCGTGCCGATCCGAACTCTGACCCATGTGGTTATCGTACAGTTATGGCCTTGCAGCTGGCTGAAAAACATTATAAAAAGCCCGGCCTTGCAGCAAAATTCCTTGCAAAAGACCTTAATTATATGCGCCCTAAGGAGGTGGACCTGATTGCTTTACTGGAGACAGGTTCAATAGATTATATCTTTCTGTATAAGTCAGTTGCCATTCAGCATCAGTTAAAATATGTCACCCTGCCCGACCAGGTGAATCTGAAAAATCCTGCGTATTCGAATCTCTATGCTACCGCTAAAGTGGAAATCAATGGAAAAGCACCAGGCAGCAAGGAAACGATGACCGGTGAACCTATGATCTACGGAGTTACAATGCTCAAAAATGCCCCAAATAAAGCCGCAGCCCTGGCTTTCCTGAAATTCCTGTTGTCAAAGGATCAAGGCATGAAGATCATGCAGAAAAACGGACAGCCTTCTGTGATTCCGATGGAGAATGAGCATTTTGACCGACTGCCCAAAGAACTGAAGGTTTTTGCAAAGAAGAGTAAATGAGGGGCTACTTTAAAAATGTCCCCCTCCTCAATCCCCCTTTTGAAAAGGGACGATAATGCAGTCCCCTTTGCAAAGGGGGGTCAGCTCGTGGCTGACGGGGATTGCCCCGGTGCAGGGTGATACCTTTTGGAGGAGAATTCTGCTTGAGTAACCTCCCCTTTCAAGGGCCTTGGCGGGGTGAGGTTTGGAAGGCTTTGAGTTAAATCCTTCAAATCCCCCTCAATCCCCCTTTTCCAAAGGGGGACGAGATTTTGCTTCAATAAAAAGGCTTCCGGGGAGGTAAATTCGCTCAAATCCCTCTCAACCGCCCTTTTTCAAAGGGGGACAATTAAACTAATAAGAAATTATGCTTTATATTTATCACACTTTCCGAAAGACCACTCATTTCTAAATTTCTAAATTTCTAAATTCTCATATTAACCCCCATGAACCACAACACCCCACTCATTTCCTGGCTGCTTGAAGGGGATGTATCCATACAATACCAGGTATATCAAGATCTATTGGGAGAACACAGGCCGGAACTGCAGGATCGTATAGCAACAGAAGGCTGGGGAAAGGCAATCCTGGATCAGAGGCACAAAAACGGGCATTGGGGATTGGGGTTTTACCAGCCAAAATGGACCTCTACCCATTACACCTTACTGGAATTGAGAAACCTTCGGATATCGCCCCATATTCCACAAATCAGGGAAAGCATTGACCAGGTTGTTCTCATGGAAAAAGGGCCGGATGGAGGGATCAATCCTTCCGGGAGCATTTCCCAGAGCGATGTGTGCATTAACGGGATGTTCCTGGATTATGCCTGCTATTTCAGAACCGATCAGGAGGCTCTCCGGTCAGTGATTGATTTTGTTTTAGGTCAACGACTACCGGATGGAGGGTTTAATTGCCGGTTCAACCGTTCAGGTGCGAAACACAGTTCGCTGCATTCCACCCTATCGGTTGCAGAAGGACTGGCCTGTTACGAAAAGAACGGCTATACCTACCGACTAGAGGCAGTTAAAGAAGCAAAGCGGAGTGCAGAGGAATTCATGCTGATGCATCATTTATTCAAGTCCGATAAAACGCATGAAATCATCCATCCCTCCTTCCTGAAATTCCCCTACCCTGCCCGTTGGAAATACGATGTCATGAGGGCTCTGGACTATTTCAGGTTCGCGGAGCATTCTCCTGATTCAAGAATGCAGGAAGCCCTGGATATAATCATTTCAAGGCAAAACCAGCAGGGACAGTGGAAATTGAATGCACCTTATCCCGGCAAAGTCCATATAGTGATGGAGAAATCAGGACAAGCCAGTCGCTGGAATACACTGAGAGCATTAAGAATCATAAATTACTTCTGCAAATAATCTCAAACTGCTCTTATATTTGCATTTCTGGTAGCATGAAATGATGGGATCTTTAAGCCCAGCTTACAGTCCTGCACCTGGCTGATGAATATGAACCGTCCGAACCTTTTTCACTCTTTTTTCCTGCTACTGGGCGGACTGGTTATTCTGTTCATTCTCGCCCCCTTACTGGGTATGTTCTTCGCCACCACACCAGAGCAAATATTCACCACGGCAAAGGAAGCAGAGGTACGCGACAGCATCTGGCTAACCCTTTGGACTTCCATGTTTGCCACCCTCCTTTTTGCTGTTGCGGCCATCCCTTTTGCCTATTTACTGGCAAGGAAGTCGTTTCCGCTGAAGAAACTGGTCAGTGGAATCATTGATATCCCGGTAGTGATCCCGCATTCAGCAGCTGGGATTGCTATCCTGGGCTTTGTATCAAGGGATACCTGGCTCGGACAAATGGGTTCTGCCGTAGGGTTGAACTTTGTAGGATCAGCAGCGGGAATCATTGTTGCAATGGCATTTGTGAGCATTCCATACCTCATCAATGCAGCCAGGGATGGATTTTTAGGGGTACCGGAACGGCTGGAAAAAGCAGCTTTATCACTGGGAGCTTCACCATTGCGGGTATTCATGACCATTTCCCTGCCCCTGGCCTGGCGAAATATCCTTTCCGGACTCATCCTGATGTTCGCCAGGGGAATGAGTGAATTTGGAGCGGTGGTAGTGGTGGCTTATCACCCGATGATCACCCCTGTCCTTATCTATGAACGATTTGGAGCTTTCGGATTAAAATATGCAAGGCCTGTATCGGTCATTTTTATCCTCATCACTCTTGCAGCATTTATCCTGCTCAGGTCATTATCCAGCGAAAAAAAGCTGAGAAAGGAAGCAGGTGAATAATCCTCTTGAGAAAGTTCCATTATTGCGCCTGGAGGGGATCTCCCGGCAATACGCCTCATTCTCGCTTAAAGAAATCGATTTTTCGATCCATGAGGGAGATTACTTCATCCTGCTGGGGGTTTCCGGGGCCGGAAAATCAATGATCCTTGAAACCATTGCAGGACTGGTAACTCCTGATTCCGGAACCATCCGGAAGAACGGACTCGATATTACAAACGAGAGTATTCAGAACCGGAAAATAGGGATCGTCTTCCAGGATCATGCCGTCTTTCCTCATATGAGTGTTTACGAGAATATCCTTTACCCAATAAAAAAGAAGATTCATAACAAATCTGAAAAGGATCAGCTGGTCAAAGAAATTGCCGAAAATCTTGGAATCAGGGGATTATTGAACAGGAAACCCTCTACCTTGTCAGGAGGAGAATTACAAAGGGTGGCACTAGCCCGTACACTGGTTCAGAAACCGGATTTGCTCCTCCTGGATGAACCCCTGGCTTCCCTGGATATAAAGCTCAAAACAGACCTTAGGAGTACCTTAAGAAGGCTTAACAAGCAGGGACAGACCATCATCCATGTGACTCATGATTATGAAGAAGCCATTTCCCTTGGAAACAGGATTGCTGTGATTCATGATGGCAGGATACTTCAATATGGTACTCCTGAAGAAGTCTTTCATCATCCCAGGTCAGAATTTGTTGCCCATTTTACCGGTGCCAAAAATTTCTTCAATGCAAGATTCAGCAGTGGAAGCCGGGAAGCATCTGTTACCGGCAAACTGATTATCCAGACTTCCTCAGATACCCTGCAGGAGGAGGGATTCATCCTGATCAGGAGTGAGGATATATTTCTTTCAGAAACGCATGTAGAGACCAGTGCGGTCAATCAGTTTCAAGGGACTATTTTGGAGATGGTGCCTACTCCCGGCGGATTTGAAATCAAGCTGGATATCGGAATTACATTGTTTGCAGCTATTACCAGGGAATCAGCTCAGAGAATGGGGCTGCATGAATCCATGACATGTTTCGCCTGTTTCAAGGCATCGGCTGTGAGAATCATTGATTAGCTTCTACCAGTTCCTGTTTGTTTCTTCTATCAACTGAATGGACCTGGATTTCCCAAGGTACCGGTCGATGATGAAATGGGCCAGGTAAATCAAAGGAGTAAGCAATATTGCCAGCACCAGTTTATAGGAATACTGAATCAGGCCCACTTTCAGCACCTGTTCCAGGCTCCAGTTCCCCAGGAAATAAAAAGCGATGACCAGGATTACAAAACTATCGATGAGCTGTGAAATAGCGGTTGAACCCGTTGCCCTGAGCCACAGGTATTTATGGCCGGTCAATTTCCGGAAATAATGAAATACGTAAGCATCCACCAGCTGACTAACGAGAAAAGCAGTTAAGGAGCCTACAATAATCCCCAATCCTTGCCTGAAAATGAGGGAATAGGCATAATCAATATTAAACTTGTTCCCTTGTGCATCCAGACCATTCAGATTTAACCAGAAATCGGCAGCTGGCATTTTGGTCCACCCAAGGATTATAACAAAACCATACCCTATCATCGCAGCAGTGAGGAAGCTGATTTTGCGCACCCCGCTCCTACCAAAATATTCATTCATTAGGTCGGAGATGATAAAAACCAATGGCCATATGAGTACGCCCACACTCATATTCAGGCTGATCTCAGACCCTAAAAACCGGAGATTCAGGGGAGCCATTCCCAATAATTTCTCCATTGAGAAGATCTTGACACCTCCAAATTCAGCTATAATGGCATTGGTGATAAAAAAAGCTGCCAATACCAGGAACAGGGTATTGCTGCGGTGGTGGTCGGAGCGGGATGATTTCAACATATGGAAAGATGCTTGATCAAAGGTAAGGAAAAATGAAGATCATTCCGATGTGAATAGCAATGGGACGATAAGCGTTATTGAAGTGTTTACTCTTCCTTTTTGATCCTGAAACTTCTCATGCCTTCCGGAGAGCTCAGCATAAGCATGAATTCCCCTCTCCTTCTTTTACATCCAATGCCCACGATCTCTGATGCCCCCTTGCCTATTTCACGGTCGAATAATCTTTTGATAAAAACACCATCAGTCCGATATAGTTCACCCACCACCCTGAGTGGCCTGGGCAGGGATAACAGTATTTTAAGCCGGGAGAGCGTCCTGTCGTATAAAACCAAGGTTCCATCGAAAGGATTCAGCTTGCAGGGTATTCCTGTTCCCGGGACATAGACTACACCCTGGGCCTCCAACAGCAAGCGTTCCAGGAAAGGATCCCAGTTCGTTCTGCCAGGGGCGTATGTATCCTGAACGCCATCCTGGTATAGTTCGGCAATAGTATGTACGAGGTTGCTGAGACCAGGCAATGATGACCTGGATTCTGTAGTTTGGTTCATAAAAGGGAGGTTAGCATAAATAGTGATCCCAGATAGACTTAAAATTACACTCTATCAGGAAAAACGAAAAACGTAATACCGTTTGGGGAAGAAAAGTATGAATTATAGAATTCAGGAGCCAGAATTCAGAATTCAGAATCCGGATGATATTATGAGCTGGCTCGGCAGATGGAACGCGGATCCGCCGGCTGGCGGACGGATCCTAACGCGGATTTAGGGATTTAATCCTCAGATTTGTATTCCTTTTCCGCCAGGATGAATTATTCACATTCGTGTACATTCATCCGAGCTTAGGTTTCGTGCAAATTCGTGGATTAAATTAACAAGGATTACAATTGTTTTATTTTTGCTTCCCTGTTTAGTTCAATTCAAATATTATGAGCACCCCTTACTTCGAAGGACAGACATTTTCGCATCAGAATCTCGCCGAAAGTCCCTTACAACAAGGAGAATATGAGGATTGCATCTTCAAAAACTGCGATTTCTCCAATTTTAACCTCTCCGGCTTCAGGTTCACCACATGCCGCTTCGAATCCTGCAACCTGAGCATGGTGAAACTCGGCAAAACCGCTTTCCAGGAGGCTGAATTTATGGATTGCAAAATATTGGGTGTGAACTTCAGCAGCTGCCACGAATTCCTGCTTTCTTTCAGCTTCAGGAATTGTATGCTAAACCTCTCCTCTTTCCAGAAACTGAAACTGAAAAAAATCCGCTTTTATAACTGCAGTCTCCAGGAATGCGATTTCACCGAATCCGACCTGCAGGAATGCCTCTTCGACCAATGCGACCTGCTCAGGGCTTTATTCTATCATACCAACCTCGAAAAAGCCGACTTCCGCACGGCCCTGCAATACTCCCTCGACCCTGAACAAAACCGCCTCAAAAAAGCACGCTTCTCTCTCGAAGGCGTCACCGGACTGCTGGATAAATATGGAATCCTTATTTCCTGAGTTGAAGATTGATTTAACTGCAAAAGAGTTTTTTAGCCACGAATGCACGAATCGGCTGGCGGACGAATAGATTTGTGTTCATTGTTGGACAGCCGGCGATTTGTCCGCCAGCCGGCGGATTTGTGTCCTTTTTCCTGCCCCCGGCACTTATTTAATTCGTGTGCATTCATCCACGACAGCGTTTCGTGCAAATTCGTGGATAAAATTTATCCCAAAAGAATAATCTCCCTCCTAATAATCAACCCAACCTCACAAATCAGTTATTCAGGCAAAGATTCAGGCATTTTATCATCTTTTTATATTCCGAAATGAATAAGAGGTTTTAGCTTTGCAGCTTCCTTCTTTCCTATTCCCTTTCAATTCCCACTTTTATGAATACTGACCATATCATCATCCGCAATGCCCATACGCATAACCTGAAAAATGTCAGCCTGGAGATCCCAAAGCACAAACTGGTCGTCTTTACCGGTGTGTCAGGTTCGGGGAAATCCTCCCTCCTGTTTCGATACCCTCTATACCGAAGCACAGCGACAGCTTGTAGAAACCTTCTCCACCTTCGCCCGCACCCGCATGCCTAAGCTCTCACGGCCCGATGTGGATGATATCCTGAACCTCTCCACCGCCATCGTCATCGACCAGAAACGAATGGGCAACAACCTGAGAAGTACCGTGGGTACCGCCACCGAAATCAATACCTACCTCCGGCTGCTCTACTCCCGACTGGCAAAGCCGTTTATCGGCCCTTCTTTCTACTTCAGTTTTAACCACCCGGAAGGGATGTGCCCCTTCTGCCATGGACTGGGGAAAGAAGTAAAAATTGACCTCGACCAGTTTCTCGAGAAAGACAAAACCCTCAGGGAAGGCGCTATTACCCATCCGCATTACAAAGTGGGTGGCTTTCTCTGGAAAGAGCTTATCAGCCTCAATCTCTTCCCTAACGATTTGAAACTGTCGGACTTCCCCAATGAAGAGCTGAATAAACTTCTATACTCAGAACCCTTTGCCATCAAGGATTCGAAATCAGTGCTCACCTATCAGCGCAATTTTGAAGGGATCGCAAGGAAACTGGAGAAATCGATTACCGCAAAAGCGGAAGATGAGGTGGCAGAAGAGGAAAAGAATGCCTATACCCGCTACTTTGTATACACTGAGTGCTCCCAATGCCATGGCTCGCGCCTGAATGAAAGAGCCAGGGGCAGCAAACTCAATGGTTTGGGCATGGATGAACTCTGCAGCCTTGAATTAACAGAGGTAAGCAACTTTCTCTCCACCATCGATGATGAGATCTCCAGGCCAATCCTGCGGAAAGCACGATTCCTGCTGGAACAGCTGATCGAAATCGGGGTTGGCTACCTTTCGCTCGAGAGGCCGGTCTCTACCTTGTCGGGTGGCGAATCGCAAAGGGTAAAAATGGCCAAACAGCTCGACTGCAACCTGGTGGACCTGCTGTATGTGCTGGATGAGCCTTCCATCGGGCTGCATCCCCGCGATACGGAGAAACTCCTGGCCATCCTGCACAGGCTCAGGGAGAAAGGCAATTCCGTTTTCGTGGTGGAACATGACCCCGATATTATCAGGGCAGCGGAATGGATTGTGGATATAGGCCCTAAAGCCGGAAAAGACGGCGGACAGGTAGTCTACAACGGTGAAGGAGCCGGCATCCTGCATTCAGAGGGCATCACAGGTAAATATCTTTCTGCAGCAAAGAAACCGGCCATGGCAAGGAAAAAGGCAGGGGAATATTATGAAATCACCCATGCCACTGCCCATAACCTGAAGAATGTCAGTGTAAAAATCCCGAAAGGGGTGCTGACCTGCATCACCGGGGTGGCCGGCAGCGGGAAAAGCAGTCTTATCCACGAATGTTTTGCCAAAGCTCATCCCGAAGCCATTGTGATCGACCAGCAAGCCATCGGGAAATCGTCCAGGGCGAATCCTGCCACCTTTATCGGTGTTTTCGACCTGATCAGGAAAGAATTTGCCCAGGCAACGAAATCGGAAGCTTCGCTGTTCAGCTTTAATTCAAAAGGGGCTTGTCCAAAGTGCAACGGACAGGGATTGCTCACCTTTGAGCTGCATTTCCTCGATTCGGTGAAGACGGTCTGCGACGAATGCGAAGGGAAACGATACCACCAGGAGGTGCTGGAGCTGAAATACCAGGGAAAGAGCATTGCCGAAGTGCTGGATATGAGTGTCGACCAGGCCATGGAGTTCTTCCGGGTGCCAAAGATCAATGCCCATCTGAAGGTGCTGCAGGAAGTGGGACTGGGTTACCTGCGGCTGGGACAAACCCTGAGCAGTCTTTCAGGTGGCGAGGCACAGCGGCTGAAGATCGCCGTGGAGCTGAATAAGAAAAGCAATATCTATATCATGGATGAGCCTACCACCGGTCTGCATATGTCGGATATCGACAACTTCTACCGTATTGTGCGCCAACTGGTGAACCATCAGAATACCGTGATCATTATTGAGCATAACCTCGAAATTATCCGTTATGCCGACTGGATCATTGATATGGGCCCTGAAGGTGGAAAGGCGGGAGGAGAGGTACTGTTTGAAGGCGTTCCGGAAGATTTGATTCTCTGCGCGGCTTCCTATACCGGGAAATACCTGAAAGCCATTCTCTGATTGGAGGAATAGCCGGTATTGACAGATTAGATTTCTAGAATTAGATTTCTTTGAAATGAAGATTGATTTAATCGCAAAAGAGCGTTGGTTCGGCATGATGGAACGCGAATAGCCGCGTGATTGTTTAACCCGGCGATTTGAGTCATTTGGGCCTTTTCATTCCCATAGATTCGTGTACATTCATCCGTGCCAGCGTTTCGTGCAAATTCGTGGATTTAAAAACTGCCTAATTCACTTACTTTTGCATAAAACAAGCATATTTATGAAAGCTTTCCTGGAATCGCTGGGACTCTTCAATGAGGCTGATATCAAAGAAATTGAAAGCATCGCGGAAAGGCGCATCCTGAAAAAGGGCGATTTCCTGATCAGGGAAGGCGAAATATGCAGGGAGGCAGCCATCCTCAGCAAAGGGATCTTACGCTCATTTTATTTATCCCCCACCGGGGAAGAAATTACCTACTGCTTCCTCTTCCCCACCTGTTTCGTGGCGGCTTATTCCTCGCTGATCACAGGGAACCCCTCCACGGAGAACCTGCAGGCGATAGCGGAAACCGAAGTGTATATCATCAGCAAAACGGAGCTCGACCGCCTCACCGATACCCATCCCGGCTGGCAGCGCCTTAGGATGAACCTGGCAGAGCAGCAGTATGTGGAGTTTGAAAAGCGGATCTTCTCCTACCAGAAGGAGAAAGCCCTGCAGCGCTATATCGACCTCCTGACCTACCAGCCCGAATATATCCGTCATATCCCCATGCAATACCTCGCCTCCTACCTGGCCATCACCCCGCGCCACCTGAGCCGTTTACGCAGGGAAGTGGTT